>JAITON010000083.1 GCA_031289935.1 Treponema sp. | reverse complement strand
CCAATCAGGAGGACCTGGACGCCTTTGGGCAGCGGCTGGCCGATGAAATTACCGGCCTCGTGAACCGGCGGCTCCTCAGCATGGAGCCCGATACCCTGGAAACTATGCTGGAGACCGGTTCCACAGGAGCCCTGACGGACGAGATAGGCCGGACCTATACGGATATCGAGAACCTTTCTTTACACCTGGGGACGGTCAAATTCCCCGATTTTGCCCTCTATATTTCTATGCGGGATCTCTACAGGGAATATCTTAAATTTCAGCAGGAAATCTTGAGCGCCGCCGCGGCGGGAAACGCGGAACGGCACATCAATTCCCGGCTCAGGCTTGATGAACTGGCCCAATACGGAGAACTCCTGACCAAATATCCCCTGCTGCTGGATTATCTCCGCCTTGGGCTAGATTAACGGTAACCCCCGGACTATACTGCTTGTTGTATTTTTAGGAGTGATGCATGGCTATGTGCAGGAAGGGCGGTTTTTCCGTCCTGTTGATGATGCTTTTACTGGGTACCGGTTTCCAGGCCCTTGCCCAGGAAGAAGGCGGCCAGGGGGATATGCCCGAGGAACCGGACTGGGAAGCTCCGGCATCGGATCTCTATTCCGCCGGAGATATTACCCTTAATCTCAACCTGGGAGTGAATTTCCCGCTTTTCCTGGTCAATACCGGGGGAGAACCCGGGCCTGTTGACAAACTAAAACTGGGATTCATGGGCGGCCTGGGGGTTGATTACTTCTTTACCTCCGGCTGGTTTGTGGGCGGGGAATTTGAAGGGATGTTCATGCGGACCATCTCGGGAAACACCCTGTTTATGGTTCCCATAGGCGCCCGGCTGGGCTATCAATTTGTGGCGGGGCCTATCGAAATTCCCTTCTCCCTGACGGTAGGTTTTAACATTCAATCTCTGCTGAGCTGGAACTATTTTGGCCTCTTTGTCAAACCCCAGGTAGGGGTCTTCTGGCGTTTTGACCTGGATTGGTCCGTGGGAATTAACGCGGGCTGGTGGTGGGTTCCCCAATGGACCAGTGTACCATCCCAGAACATGGACGGCCATTTTTTGGAACTCACTCTCAGCGCCCACTATCATTTTTAGGATGCACATGATGAACAGAATACACATAAGTATGCGGTTGGGTCTCGGCCTCCTCCTCGCCGGCCTGGGGGCCCTGCTGGTTTCCTGCAATCAGGACCCGGTCTTCTATTACGTTTCCCAGGAACAGCCGCCGGTGGACCCTCTGGTTTCGGGACACCCGAGCAAGA
Source organism: Treponema sp. (assembly GCA_031289935.1). Taxonomy (GTDB): domain Bacteria; phylum Spirochaetota; class Spirochaetia; order Treponematales; family Breznakiellaceae; genus JAITON01. The sequence goes on along the minus strand of JAITON010000083.1, from coordinate 4,737 downwards.
TGGCCGGTATCGGGGACGATATGTATGTGGCCAATCCCCGCGGCATCTGGAAGTATAGCAGCAGCGTATGGTCGGTGGTCTCTAAGCCCTCGGGCTATGTCCGGGATATCGCCGCAGCGGGAGACTACCTCTATGCGCTCGTGGAAAATGACGCTTCTGAACGGCTACTCTACCGGCAGGATATGGTGACTAGTCCTAGTACCGATTGGCAGCCGGTGAGCAATGGCACCAGTTATGAGCTGCAATCGATTTTCGGCGTGGGAACCACCAGCCCAGTGGCCCTATTTGCCGGGGGGCGGAAGCAGGACACCGGAGACGCGGCGGTGTACGCAGTTCTCTACACCGATACTACCGGGAATAGCCTTTCGCCCACCGCCATAGTGTCCAGCGGGACCACTACAGGCGACGGCCTCCTCCTGGCGGCCGCATATTTCGAGAGCAACTACTATATATCTGTAACCGGCGGGGGGATACAGTACTCGAGCGCTGCGAGTTTGGCAAGCCCCACGACCGTAGACGACAGCGCGGATGCCGGGGATTTTATCGCCTTTGCGCAGGTGGGGTCCAATCTGGTGGCGACGGCCTCCAACGGGACCATCTGGCAAATTCCCAACAGCGGGACCCCTATATCCAAAGAAGAGTACGCGGTGGTTTTTACCCCCGCGTTAACGGTCTGGAAGAACAGCAGCTCTACTGAAACCTTGCTGCTTATCGGCAGGGGGAATGCGTCTTCCGCTACCTATCTCTTCTACGGGTATTATGAGTTGCCGATTAGCGCAGGAGGGCTGGACTTCACTAGCGATCTTCTGGACCCCGGTGATCCCGGTGATGAAGAAACTTCTACCATTACGAACGACAAGCAGGCGGCCTATGATATTTCCCTGGGGATCCGGTCCCTGACGAGTATTTTCCAGGCTTCCGACGGTACGGTCTTTGCCTCCACTCAACAGAAGGGGCTCTGGTCCCTAAGAAGCGGAACCTGGTCCCTAAGAAGCGGAACCTGGGGCATAGAGCCCAAATAGGGGCCGGTCTTGGATGAGCTTTTCAACGCCGCCGGGAGCGGCATCAGGGACGGCCCCCTGGCGGACCGGATGCGGCCCCAGACCCTGGACGATGTTATCGGCCAGGACCACATCGTGGGGCCCGGGAGGCTGCTCCGGCGGGCGATTCAGGCGGACCGGCTCTCCTCGGTCATCTTCTACGGGCCCCCGGGCACGGGCAAGACGAGCCTGGCCCGGGTTATCGCCAACACAACACGGGCCAACTTCGAAAGCCTCAATGCGGTGCTGGCGGGCATCAAGGATATTCGGGAAGCCATAGATCGCTCCGATGAGCGGCAGCGGCTCTACGGGCAGCGGACCATCCTCTTTGTGGACGAAGTGCACCGCTGGAACAAGGCCCAACAGGACGCCCTGCTCCCCTGGGTGGAAAACGGCACGGTGATCCTCATCGGGGCCACCACGGAAAATCCCTTTTTCGAAGTCAACCGCGCTCTGGTCAGCCGGAGCCGGATCTTCCAGCTCAAGCCCCTGGACGCGGAGAGCCTGATGAAAACCGCCCGCCGGGCTCTGGCGGACAAAGAACGGGGCTATGGCCGGTGGAAGCTGGTTTTTGAGGCCAGCGCCCTGGAACACCTGGTGGAGGTGGCCGGGGGAGACGCCCGCAGCCTCCTCAACGCGCTGGAACTGGCGATAGAAACCACCCCGCCCCACTGGCCCCCCGAAGAGAACGCGGAAATCCGCATCAGTATGGAGGCCGCCGAGGAGAGCATCCAGCGGCGGGCGGTGCTCTACGACCGGGACGGGGACTATCACTTTGATACGATCAGCGCCTTTATCAAGAGCGTCCGGGGGAGCGACCCCGATGCGGCCCTCTACTGGCTGGCCAAAATGGTCCGCGCCGGGGAATCTCCCAGTTTTATCTTCCGCCGGATGATCATCCTGGCCAGCGAGGACGTGGGCCTGGCGGACCCCCATGCAATTGAGCTGGTGGTGGCCTGTGCGGAGGCCTTTGAGCGGATCGGCTTTCCCGAGGGCAACTTCCCCCTGGCCCAGGCCTGCCTCTACCTGGCCACGGCCCCCAAGTCCAATTCCGCCATGGCTTTTTTTGATGCCCTCAAAGAAGTGGACCGCGAAGACGCCGAGGTGCCGAATCACCTCCGGGAGTCGAGCCGGGATGCCGAAAGCTTCGGCCATGGGGCGGGCTACATCTACCCCCACGCCTACCGGGACCACTGGGCGGCCCAGCAATACCTGCCCACGGCCCTGCGGGGAAAGACCTTCTACGCGCCTTCGGCGGTGGGCTACGAGGGGAAGATCCGGGAGGAGGTCCAGCGGAAACGGGAAATCCAGGGGGCGGTGGTCATGGGAGATGGCGCCGCCAGCGGCGGCGCTGCTACCGCCGATGGGGAAATCCTCACCTGGTCGGCCTCGTCCAAGGGTAGAGAGGGCTGGTTTAAGCGGCTGGAATCGGGACGGAGCGCCCTGCTCCTCGCCGACCGGGACGCCATCCTGGGGCAGGCTCAAATCGCCCGCTACGACCGGGTCCTGATCCCGGCGGCCAACGACGGCCTGCTCCTCTGGGAGAGCCTCCGCCGCTGTCCCGAGGGCCTCTGTGCGGGGCTGGTAGACCGGGAGGATGCCCGGGAAGCGCTGCTCCGTTTCGCCGCCGCGCTGGATTTGCCGGAACAGCCTGAGCTCGCCGTATTTGCCGCCGCCGGCAGCGCCGCCGATCCTGGACCGGGGCTTCCAGGGCCCGAAGAGGCGGCGGAGATCTTTTCGTCAAACCGCTTCGACCATATCTTCGCCCGGGAACCCTGGCGCCGGGGCTTTGGCATGGGAGCCGGGGGGCAGGATCCGGCCGGCGTCTTTGCCGCTTTTGCCCAATCCGCCAGAGCGCTTCTGGATGATGGGGGGGATCTGGTTCTGCTCCAGTCCCCGCCCCTCCTGGGGGAACGGATATCCCGGATTCTCCGGGAGGAATGTGCCGACGGGGCTGCCGGGGGCGTTGCCGGGGATCTTGCGGACCAACTGGCCGCTGCGGAAGCGCGCTTCTATCAGGCCCTCGGCCCGGCAGGGGAAAAATCCGGCTGGTGGACCTGGGATGCGGCGGTTCTGGAGGGAGCCTTTGCCGGGGCGGGCTTTCGCACGACTATCAGGGTACAGGAACAACGGGAGGAGCGGCTCATCAGCCCCCGGGACATTGCCGGCTGGTTCGACGGGGAGAGGTCGAGCTGGGGCCGGGAGGCGCTCCAATCCCTGGGTGAGGCCGGTTTTAAGGCCGCCCGGGAATTGCTTACGGAACGGGCCCGGCAGGGGCCCCTGGTCTGGTCCTGGAAGAGCCTCCTTTTAAGGGCAGTACCGCCAGCGGGGCCGCCAGCAGTACCGCCAGCATTGCGGTAACGCGCTGCGGGACCGCCGCACTGTGGCGCCACCGCAGGGCACTGTGATGCCACGACAGAGCACTGCGGGGCCGTCTTGCGTTACCGCAGCATTGCGGTAACGCCGCACTGTGGTACCGCCAGCGGGGCCGCCGCAGGGCACGGTGGTACCGCCAGCGGGGCTGCGGCAGGGCCGCCGCAGGGCCGCGAGTATGGGGCCTGCCTGAGCGCCTGTTGGGGAGCTTGTGCTCAGTATTCAGTCTCTTGGAGAAGCGGATTCTTCGGGAGCTTAGAGACAAAGTTTCATCAATAGGGTATACTTGCTGTATGAAACGTGTTGGCATCGCCTATCTGTTCTGGTTGTTTTCGGGCTGCGGCCTCCTGGGCCTCCATCGGTTTTACCTGGGGAAGGTTCCCACCGGGCTTCTTTGGATGTGTACCGGAGGGCTGGCCGGGATCGGCGCGGTCTACGACTTCTTTACCCTGCCCCGGCAGGTACGGGAGGCGAACTGGGAGAGCGCGCTGTATCTGAACGCCGCAAACCAGTCCCAATCCCGCCGGTACATCAATAGCAGCTGGGATGAGTCGTATGGTCCAAAGCCCAAGGACAGCGTCGAACGCCACATTCTCCGGCTGGGCAGGCAAAATAAGGGGATTCTGACGGTTACCGAGGTGGCCCTGGAGGCTGATTTGTCCCTGGACGATGCCAGGAAACAGTTGGATAGCATGGTTTCCAGGGGTTTTGCCGAAATCCGGGTGCGGAAAACCGGTACCCTGGTCTATACCCTGCCGGAGTTCATGGACCGCGACGCCCCCCTGGAGGACTTCTGATAGTATCGTTATTCGCGTTTCAAGATTACTTCGGTGCGGCCAAAACCGCCCAGTTCGGGGCGGGAAAAGTAGTAGTCGGCTACCTGGCTCTGTTGTTTGAGGAAATCGTGGACACCCTTCTGTAAGATACCGTCCCCCTTACCGTGGATCACGGCAAACTCGCCAAGGCCGCCGAGCACTGCCGCGTCAATCTGCTTCCCCAGGGCTTCCAGGGCCTCGTCCAGCCGCATACCCCGCAGGGTAAGCCTGGCCTGGGGGCGGTGGTCCCCGGTAAGATCCACTGCGGCGATCAGGGGTTTGGGGGGTTCCCGGGACGGCGGCAGGGCCCTGAGCTCCGTCTCGCTGAAACTCATTTTGAGGGAGCCGATTTCCACGATCCAGGCGGCGGGGCTGCCACGGTCCTGTCTGAGGACCCGTCCCCGGCGGCCATAGGGGCCGGCCAGCACCTCGGCCCCCGGTTCGATGGGCAAGCTGCCGCCAGCGGCGCCCCCGGCGGCGGGTTCCAGGCGGGCCGTTTCACCGGCAAG
>JAITON010000062.1 GCA_031289935.1 Treponema sp. | reverse complement strand
CGCCCTCACGGCCTACAACGGCAGCGGGGCGCTTTTCAATTCCCTCCACACCATTCCCTACGACCTTGTTCTCACCGCCGGGACCTGACAACTGAGGAGCCGCCGTATCGGTGATCTGGGAGTTTGGGGGCTTTGTTCCTCCTCTGTGGTCTCTGTGTACTCTGTGGGAAAATGTCCCAGGGAGGACAGGGGGGGCACGGAGATATATAAGCCGCCGTGCCTCCGTGTGGGGTAATGGGGGAAGAGGGGCCGCTTGACGAGGGGGCGGGGGCTCAGAGAGGCTCCCATCCTCTGCGGAGGCGCGGCCCTTCGCCGCGAATCATCGTTGACGGGCGGGTGGAAGCGGGGTATACTGGGGGCCGATGGAGAACGCGGTGAAGTTTAAGCTCCTGGTAGTGGACGATGAGAAAAATATCCGTGAAGGTCTTGCGGCGGCCCTGGAGATGGACCGCCACGAGGTGGTTACTGCTGCCGATGGCGACGAGGGCTGGAAGCGCTTTCAGAAGGGCGATATCGACCTGGTGATTACGGACCTGCGTATGCCGGGCCTTTCCGGCGAGGAATTGCTCAAGCGGATCTGCACCGGGACGCCGGGGGTGCCCGTTATCGTGCTCACCGGCCACGGTACCGTGGAAAACGCCGTGGCGGCCATGCGGGACGGAGCCTACGATTTCCTCACCAAGCCCCTCAATCTGGATCACCTCTCCCTCCTGGTAAAGCGGGCCCTGCAAATCCGGGAGATGAGCCTCCGGCAGTACCGGCTGGAGGAGGAACTGGAGCACAAGAAGCAGTTCAGCGCCATGATCGGCGACAGCGCCCCCATACACCTGGTCTTCGATACCATCAGCCGGGTGGCGCCCGCCAAGGCCTCGGTGCTCATCACCGGGGAATCGGGAGTGGGGAAGGAGCTCGTGGCCGACGCCATCCACGGGCTCTCCCCCCGGAAAGACAAGCCCCTGGTCAAGGTCCATTGCGCGGCCCTGGCGGCAAGCCTTTTGGAAAGTGAACTCTTCGGCCACGAGAAGGGGGCTTTTACCGGGGCCACCGCCCGGCGGCGGGGCTGCTTTGAGCGGGCTCACGAGGGCACCCTCTTCCTGGATGAGATTGGCGAGATTGATCAGAATGTGCAGATCAAACTCCTGCGGGTCTTGCAGGAGAAGAAGTTCGAGCGGGTCGGCGGGGAGGAAACGATCGAGACCGATGTGCGGATCGTGGCGGCCACCAACCGGGATCTCAAGGCGGAGATCGAGAAAGGCAATTTCCGGGAGGACCTCTACTTCCGGCTCAACGTGGTGAACATCCGGGTCCCGGCCCTGCGGGAGCGCAAGGAAGATCTCCCCCTGATGATCGCGGGCTTTCTCAAGGAGCTGTCTCTGGAGAACGGTAAGACTATTGAGGGGCTGGACAACCATGTCCGGTCCGTTCTCTTCGCCTATGATTGGCCGGGTAATGTGCGGGAATTGCGGAACTGCATTGAGAGCGCTGTGGTCATGGCCCAAGGGCCGGTCATCACCATGGAGGACCTGCCCCCGGCCCTGCGGAGCTCCGGCGACGCAAGCTGGATACGCATCCCCATGGGCAGCAGCATGGAGGAGGTGGAGAAGATAGTCATCCGCGATACCGTGGCCGCGCTCCAGGGCAACAAGAGCAAGGCCGCCGATGCCCTGGGGATAGGCCGCAAGACCCTGTACCGGAAGCTGGCCGGCTGGGGCGACCTCCCCGAAGACGCGGACGAAGCGTGAGGACCGCCGATTTCGCCTTTGATCTGCCCAGGGAACTTATCGCCCAGACGCCGCCCTTGGAGCGGGGCCGGAGCCGCCTCATGGTTCTGGACCGCGCATCGGGCCGCCGGGAACACCGCATGGTGGCCGATCTTCCGGAGCTGCTCCGGGCCGCCTTTCCCGGGCCGAAACCCCTGCTGGTCTTTAACAATTCCCGGGTCCGTAAGGCCCGCATCTTCGGTATTGCCGGGGAGGGCGGCGCGGCAACGGAATTTCTGCTGATTAACAAGCCGGATGATGACTCCAGCGGCCGCACCTGGCGGGTCCTGGTCCGCCGGGCCAAGCGCCGCCGTACCGGGAGCCGTTACCGCTTTACCGATGAGGCGGGCCGGGAGCTCGCCGCCGCAGAAATTATTGCGGGGGACCGTTCCGGGGGCGAGTTCCGGCTCCTCCGCTTTGACCGGCCCATTGACGAGCCCTGGCTCGAGCGCTACGGCCACGTTCCCCTGCCGCCCTACATCAAACGGCCCGACACGGCGGCCGACAGCGAACGCTACCAGACCGTCTATGCCGCCCAAACCGGCAGCGTTGCGGCCCCCACCGCAGGGCTCCACTTTACCCGGTCCCTCCTGGCCGGTCTCGAGGCTGCGGGCCTGGGGGCCGCCTTCATCACCCTGCACGTGGGCCTGGGGACCTTTCTTCCCGTACGGGCCGGGCGCCTTGAGGACCACCCTATGCACGGGGAGGTCTATCAGATTGATGCCGGAACCGCAGCCGCCCTAACCCAGGCCAGGGCGGCGGGCCGGCCCCTCATCGCCGTGGGCACTACCAGCGTTCGTACCCTGGAAAGCGCCTGGGATAGCTCCGGGGGAACGTTCCGGGCAGGGGAGGGGAGCACGTCGATTTTTATCTACCCCGGCTACCGGTTCAAGGCCGTGGAAGGCCTCTTTACCAACTTCCACACCCCCGAATCGACCCTGCTCATGCTCGTATCGGCCTTTGCCGGGAAGGATCTCATCCTGGACAGTTACGCCGAAGCCGTCCGTCAAGGCTACCGCTTCTTCAGCTACGGCGACGCCATGCTGATTCTGTAAAAAAACATTGGCTTTTCTCCCAAAGAGGTGTATAATAGACAGATAAGGAGTAATTATGACGGCAAAAGCATCTTTTAACCGGCCCTGGCGCTATGCCCTGGCCATGTTCGGGCTCTCCATTACAGGCTATATGTACCAGACCTACGGCACCTTCTTCTACAACGACAAGCTGGGCCTCTCCATGGTGGCTATCAGCATCGGCAACGTGTTCTTCGCTATTTGGGACGCCTTTAACGACCCCCTGGCGGGGCATCTCTCGGACCGTACCCGCACCCGCTGGGGGCGCCGCCGGCCCTGGCTCCTGAGCAGCATCATCCTCTTCGGCCTGGCCTCGGTCCTCTTCTTCAGCCCCCCCGGGAGCCTGGGCAATGGGGCCGCCCTGGCAGTCTACTTCACGGTATTCCTGATGCTCACCGAAACGGCCAACACCATCGCCTCGGTGAACTACCATTCCCTGCTGCCGGAACTCTTCCGGGAGGTGGACAAACGCAATTCCGCCAACTCCATACGCCAGGCCCTGCAACTTGTCGGGATGATCATCAGCGTATCCCTGGCCCCTACCCTGGCGGGGATCCTGGGCTACCCGATAACGGCGCTGATCATCGGCGTGTTAGGCTGCGGCATCATGCTCTTCTCGATCCTGGGCTGTAAGGAGCGGCAGGAGTTCAGCGAGAGCCCCCAGCCGAAACTCTGGGCCTCGCTCAAGGCCATTGCTACCAACCGCAACTTCTGGCCCGTGGCGGTATCCCACTTCTTCTATAGCGCCACCTCGGGGCTGCTCTTGGCGGGCATTCCCTTCTATATTAAATACGGTCTGGGCCTGGCCGACGGCATGGCGACCTTCCTCACCGCATCGGTCTTTGTGCCGGCGGTGCCCTGTATGTTCCTCTGGTACAAGCTGATTAACCGCTTCGGCGCCATACGAGTCTGGCGGATCGCCCTGCTGGTACTCTTCCTGGCCCTCATCCCCTTCTACTTTGCCGGGGACCTCATCATGGCCTGCGTGTTCGGCGTTTTTGTAGGCGCCGGTATCGCGGGCATTACCGCCAACCTGGACATGGTGAATTCCGAGCTGATTGAAGACGATGCGGCCCGGTACGGCCTGCGCCGGGAGGCCACCATTTTCGCAGGGGTGAGCTTTATCACCCGGCTCTCCAGCCTGGTCCGCAGCGGGGTCTTTATGCTCCTCTTTATCATCTTCGGCTTCGAGTCCTCCGATAACCCCGGCGCCGACCCCGCCTCGGCGGCCAAGTTCATGATGATTGTCTTCCCGGCCGTCCTCATGGCGTGTTCGGTGGGGGTCTCCTTCCTGGTGAAGTTCAAAAAGGAGCGTGATTAGCGGATAGTGCAGGATAACTCCGGGCGGTCTCCGGCCCGGATTGCCCCCAATCCTACCGGATTGCCCCAATCCTACTGGATTGCCCAATCCTACCGGATTGCACACCCTTAAACGCGAAAAAAAGCATGAATTTTTACCCATTTTCGTAAAAAGCGCTTGACATATTCCTCGTGACGGTATATAGTTACTCTATCATGATGATGATACGAGAAAACAGGGCCGCCATGGACCATAGAGGCCGTTCCCGGTTGATTGTCCCCAATAGCCCGGCAAAGCCAGAGAGCGGCCCCGCTCGAGCCGGCCAGAATGTCCCAATCGCCCCGTTTGCAGGCGCAAACGGGACCCCAATCCCACCAGATTGCGCACCCCCCCCCCCCCCCCCCGTAGCGTCCGGTATTCCGCCCGCAATCCCGCCGCTGGCGGATTGCCGGTTTCTCAAGCCCCTGCCTCCAGTTGCCCGGTATTCCCGGCGCGCAAAAGGGCGAATCCCTATGCCCCTTTCTAGTTTGACCAAACGAGCCCCTGATTTGACCAAACCAGCTTCTAGTTTGACCAAACCAGCTCCTGATTTGACCAAACCAGCTCCTGATTTGGCCAAACGAGCCCCTGATTTGACTAAATCAGCCCCTGATTTGGCCAAACGAGCTCCTAGTTTGGCCAAACGAGCTTCTAGTTTGACCAAACCAGCTCCTGATTTGACCAAACCAGCCCCTAAAATCCCTGCGTTCATCCCCGATTCTGGGGAACTAATAGGGTTGTTCGGAAACTGCTGTTTTCCGAACAACAACCGCTTGAAAATATACGAAGGAGTGATGCTATGAAGTACCAATATTACATGGGGAGTTCCGACGCGGAATTCCTGGCCTGGTCGGAGAACTTTTTGGCCCAGTGCAAGGACCACAAAACGACCTTTAACCTTGACGAGGCGCGCCTGACGGCGGCCACTGCGCTGCTGGACGATT
>JAITON010000127.1 GCA_031289935.1 Treponema sp. | reverse complement strand
CTCAGGCCACGGCCCGCGCTCTTCGGGCCACAGTCCGTGTTTGCAAGACCACGGTCCCCTTGGCGGGACGATAGCCCCCGCTGCGCGGGCCGCGGTCCGTGTTTGCAAGACCACGGTCCCTTCGGAATATTCTACCACACTCCGGACAGGAACGCAAGTTTTTTTTTCGTTCCGGGCGTTTTTTTAACGGTCCGTCCCCTCCGGGGGCCCCCCTGGGGGGGAGCCCTCGGGGGGGGAGCCCTCTGGAGGGGAGCCCGCCGAAGGGGCCTTGGAGAGCCGCCTGCGCCGCTTTTTCTCCCGGGGGAGCTGGATGCGGATGGCGTCGTATTCGATAAACCGGATCGTCTGCCCCTTCTCCTTGACCGTTTCGGCGGGAATGCTCCCGTCCAGAAAGCCCCGGATGCAGTCCATGTACCGCTGGACATAGTCCGGGTTCAGGTTGTACTGCCGGTGGCCGCTGGCAATCTGGTTGAAATCCTCGGCGCGCTCCTTGAGGCCTTCCAGGGAGCTTAGAAACACCTCGGGCTCCGCGGAAAACTCCAGGTTGAGGAGGATGCCCGTGTCGCAGATCGTGTCCCCGGCGTAGAGAATCCCGGCCTCCTTGTCCAGGAGGCAGATGGAGCCCAGGGTATGGCCGGGCGTAAAAATCACCTCGATGAGCCGGTCCCCCAGGTCAAAGACCTGGTGCTCATCAATATAGTGATGGCGCCCGGTCCAGCGGGCACGGCCCTGGGGTGTAAAGACCCGCCTGAAAAAGCTCCAGGCCAGAATACGGAACAGGCTGGGGAGCATCTCCCTGCTTAAGCCCATCAGGTATTTCTGGCTCCGGTGGTGTTCCAGGATCGACTTTTCTTCCTGATGGATGAAGATCTCCTGGAACTCCCGGTTGCCGCCGATGTGGTCAAAATGGCCGTGGGTATTGACCACCCAGAGGGGCTTGTCGCCGAAGCTCCTCACCAGGGGCCCCAGGTCCTTAAGACCGTAGCCCGTGTCGATGAGCAAGTTCACGTCCCGCCCTTCGAGCAGGTACATAAAGCTGTCCATCATAAAGTAACGTTCATGAATTGCCCAAGAGTATTCATTGAGCTTGCTAATCGTGAACCCTTTCGACATAATATGCCTCCTAAATTGTACGTCTTTCATAAACAGAGTATACACCCAATGGGCTTATCTTGTCAAAGTGTCTACCGCCGCCTATACTCTGGACATGGAACAGATGAAACGGACCGCGACCTGCGGCCAATTGCGCAAGACCGACGCGGGTAAGACCGTCGTATTGAACGGCTGGGTCCACCGGAAACGGGACCACGGGGGGGTCAGCTTTATCAATCTAAGGGACCGCTACGGCCTTACCCAGGCGGTGGTGGAGCCTGGGGCGGAAGCGGCCCTGGGCGCGGCGGCCTACGCGGCCCTGGCCGGGACTGCGGCGGAGCTCCGTAACGAGTACTGTATCGCCCTGGAGGGGCTGGTCCGGGAACGGCCCGGGAGCATGGTCAACCCCGGCATGCCCACGGGGGCTGTCGAGGTGGCGGCCCGTAAGATCGTGATCCTCAACCGCTGCGAGGTTCTGCCCTTCCAGATCGAGGACGAGACCCATGCCGGCGAGGAGCTCCGGCTCCGCTACCGGTACCTGGACCTGCGCTCCCAGGCTATGCAGGACCGTTTGAGGCTCCGCAGCGAGGCGGCCTTTACGGTGCGGGAATGGATGACCGGCCAGGGCTTCTACGAGATCGAGACCCCTACCTTCGTCAAGAGCACCCCCGAGGGCGCCCGGGACTACCTGGTGCCTTCCCGGCTCTATCCGGGTAAGTTCTACGCCCTGCCCCAGTCGCCCCAGCTCTACAAGCAGATCCTTATGGCGGCGGGTTTCGACAAGTACTTCCAGATCGCCCGCTGTTACCGGGACGAGGACGCCCGGGGGGACCGGCAGCCGGAGTTTACCCAGATCGATATCGAGATGAGTTTTGTGAGCCGGGATGACGTGCTCTCTATGACCGAGGGGCTCATGGGCCGTGTCTTTAAGAAGTGCCTGGGGGCGGATCTCCCGGCCCGCTTTATCCGGCTGAGCTACGAGGAGGCCCTGGAACGCTACGGCAGCGATAAGCCGGACCTCCGCTACGGCCTGGAGCTCCAGGACTTCGGCCCCTATGTGGCGGCCGGCGGTTTCCAGGCTTTTAAGGACGCGCTGGCCCAGGGTGAGGCCGCCCAGGCTGCGGCCCGGGCCCGGGGCCTGAGTATCGCGGGCGGCGGGGTCAAGGCCCTGGTCGTGCCTGCGGGGCTCATGGGGGCGGCACCCTATTCCCGCAAGCAGATAGAGGAGCTTGAGGCAACGGCGAAGATCTACCAGGCCCGGGGCCTGGCCTGGATCAAATTGGTTGCCGTTGACGGCAACATTGCCTTGGAGGGGGGCGTGGCGAAGTTCTTTACGGACCAGGCCGATGCCATCGCTTCCGGGCTGGGGGCCGGCCCGGGGGACCTCATCCTTATCGTGGCCGATTCCCGGCGCAAGACCGCCAATCTGGCCCTGGGGGCGGTGCGGAGCAAGCTGGGCCGGGACCTGGGGCTTACG
>JAITON010000143.1 GCA_031289935.1 Treponema sp. | reverse complement strand
TGACCGCGCGGCCGCCAAGGTGTACGGCCATATCCGGGCGGTTTTGGAAAAACAGGGCATTATAGTGGGGCACAACAATTTGGTTATCGCATCCATAGTCTTGGCGCATCAGGGTATTTTGGTTACCCACAACGTGCGGGAATTCCAGCGAATACCCGCATTGCAGGTCAGCGATTGGACCGGGGAAGGGTGACTGCCGGCCAGTTAACCGACAAGACGCAGGGGGCGGAGGCGGCTTTTGTTTTGCTTGCGCCTTGATCTCGGCCTGGAAAGACGCTACACTATCCCCATGAACCCGGTGATACAAGCGGAACTGGACAAGCTCACGGCGCTCATTATCGGCGCCGTGCCGGTGGAGCAAATCTACCTGTTTGGCTCCTATGCCTACGGAAAGCCCCACAAGGATTCCGACCTGGACCTCTACGTGGTCCTCAAAGACGGCCTCCCCATGCGCGACCTCGACGCGGGCCTGCAAATCAGCTTTGCCAGTGCCCCCGCCATGTCGATGGCCGTGGACCTTATCGCCAAGAACAAGAGCGACTTTGAAAGCCGCCTTGTCGGCATTACCCTGGAGCGGATAGTACACCGGGACGGGATACGCATCTATGGCTAAGCAGACGAATTCAGCGGCGGACTGGCGGGAGCTGGCCGGCCGGGACCTTCGCAGCGAATCAATCCAGGTAGCCAAAGAGGGCGGCGCTGAGGGCGTTGGCGGAGCGGAGGGAAAGCTTGAGGAATCTGAGCTGCAGCACATTGCCGCCGTTTCTGTTGAGCCGCTGGACCTGGGCCAGAACGGTGCCAAGTTCCCCGGACTTAAGTTCGACCTTGACCAGGGTCCCTGCCTCAAGGGCCAGGGCGGTCCTGACCGCGCAGCCTTCCAGGGAAAGATGCAGGGCTGTTCCCCCGGTTCTTGCCTCCCCGGCGCTGTCCGGGCCCTCCGGTACGAGCCTGACACGCCGGGATTCGTCGATCCCCGTCTCTTCGAGCCGTACCGGGCTTAAGCTGCAGGGGAGTTCCAGTTCGCGGAATCTGAAAAGGGGCGGGTTCAGGAGGGCCGGGGGGCTCTTCCGGAGCAGTTCCAGGGCCGGCCCCCAGGGACTTTCGGTCCTTTTAAGGGCCTTGCCGGTTAGGGCAAATCCCCGGCTGGACCGGATAAAGAAGGCCAGACGGATGCCGCAGTTTGCTTCCACCAGGATAAGGTCCCCCAGGGCGTTCCGGGGGTTCTCTACCAGGAGCCGGTCCTCCCGAATGGCCAGGAGCCGGACCGGGTAGCCTTCGTCTTCCAGCCAGATGATAGCCGGCATGTTGCCGTGCAGTTCCGGCGTTTCCGGGGCCTTATCCTTGTTTCGGGAGACTTCGAGGGTTTTGCGAAGGCTCAGGAGCCGGGCCAGCCGCTCATCAGAGTCATTCCTCTTGCCGGTTTCCTGGGAAATGAGCGTGTAGGCTGCCTTAAAGTGCCGGTCCAGGAGGGTTTGACTCTTGAGAATCCGCCGGGGATCCTCCCCGGGCCCGGTTCTGAGGACAAAATCCAGTAACCGCGTCCCTTCCCGGTCCAGGCCATAGTCCCGGCCGGCCCGGCGAAGGGAAAAGGGGCCGTCCCCCAGGGGCTCTCGATCCCTCATATCAGGCTCCCTCCCAGGCTGCGGAGCCGGGGGGCGATCTCATATTCCGCCAAATCCCCCACCAGGACCGCGTCTTTTTGCTCGTAGGCGGCCTGGAGCTCCCGGACTACGGGCCCGAAATCTTTCACGAAATCCCGCTGTTCCGGGAGACGGGCAAAAATTCTGATGAGTTTCTCCCCCAGGACTGCAAAAAGGGAGATGGTCTCTGCGGCCCGGCCGTCCTTGCCGGTCTGAATGTCCAGGGGAAGCTCCTCCATACGGTCCGCCAGGCCCTTGAGCTGTCCCCCGATCCGGGCTAGTTCCGCTTCCGGCCCCTCAATCTCCCGGATCCGCTCCTCCGCCAGATTGACGGCCTGGGCCCTTTCCTCCCGGCCCTGCATGGCCCGGTCCACCAGGGTGAAGATTTCCGGCATATCCGCAGCCAAAAAGCTCGCCGCAGGGCTCTCTTCCCAGGCCGGATAGCCGTTTCCCGATGACTGGAGCGCGGCCAGGGCCCTGTTCAAGGCTTCCAGGGCCAGGTCCCAGCGGCTTGAGAGGCGGATATCTATGGCATTAATCCCCGCCAGGGGCCGTTCAAAGGCCCAGGCTAGGGTATCCCCGGCCAGGCTCTCCCCGTCGATACGGAGGCCCGAAAACCGGAGCCCCGAGCCCCGGAGCCAGGCGTCAAGCCCCGAAAGCAGCTCTCCCACGGTCTGTTCCGCTTCCAGGCTAATGTCCGCTTCTTCCCCATTCAGGTAAATTTGCATGGTCCTTCCTAATTTCTCGCTTTATATACTAAATTTCGGCGAAATAGAGCTTGACTCAAGCCCATTTTCGTATGATATTTAATATATGAGCGATTATTTGGATCCGAACAATGAGGAGCTCCTCAAGGACTTTTTTAGCGAAGCCCAGATGCAGGTGGATACCCTGGAACAGAACATTTTGGTTCTGGAAAACGAGGGTACCAACAAGGATGCGGTGGACGAGATCTTCCGGGCCGCCCATACTCTCAAGGGGGGCTCCGCCACGGTGGAGATGATGGAACTCTCCCATTTTACTCATATGGTGGAAGATGTGCTGGATGCTATCCGGTCGGGCCGGTTGGTTGTGAACGAGGATGTTATTGATACGCTCCTTTCGGCCATCGACATCATCAAGGCTATGCTGGAAGAGCGGATGAACGGGGCGGTCTACCGGGAGGATACCTCCCGGATGGAGGCCCGCCTGGAAGCCCTGATCCCCGATGGCGCCAAGAGTAATAAGAAGAAGACCGGGACCAAACCGATGGCTCTGGTCCAGGCCCCTGTGGCTGCTCAGGCGGCCCCTGTTTCGGCCGCTTCTGCCGGGGGACTCAGACCGGCGGAGCTTCGGGAACTCAAGGGGGCTGCCGGGGGCCAGCCGGTCTACCGGATCAGGGTATACTTTGACGAAAACAGTGTGATGAATACCGTGGGGGGCATCCAGGTCTATGCGGCCCTCAAGGGTTTCGGGACGATCCTCAAGACGGCGCCGGACTTTGAGACCCTCTACGAGGATGTGTTTCACCCTACGGTGGACTACTACTTTGCTACGGCCAAAAAGAGCGATGAACTCATGGGTTACGTGCTCATCCCCGATGTGAGCCTTTCTGCGGATATTGCCGATTTGGACCAGCTTGAGGCGGCTCCTGTAGTGCCGCCGGCTCCAGTTCCCGAAGCGGCCCCAGCCCTGGTAGCAGATCCGGCCGCCAGCCCGGCCCAGATGGCTCAAGCTGCCGCCTTGGCGAGTGCGGCTGCGACGGATGCCAGGAAGGCCGGCAAGGAGGCGGGGTCCATTCTCCGGGTGGATTCCAAGCGGATCGACGATCTTCTCAACCTGGTCTCGGAGACAGTCATTACCAAGGCAACCTTCAACCAGATCAATCTTCAGTTTAACCAGATCCAGGCGGATCTCCGGGGCATTGAAGCGGCCCACCGGGAAAAGATCAAGTCTCTCTTCGACAGTCTGCCGGACTACCTGGAAAGCATCCAGGAGGGCCGGACCATCAAGGATATCCGCCAGGAGATCAACGACCAGTACGGGGACATATTCTCTCAGTTTGATGATTTCGAGACTGCCCTCAAGAACAATGTGGGCAAATTCCGGGCCACGAGCCAAAACCTGGGGCGCATCACCGGGGAGCTCCAGGAGGGGGTCATGCGGATCCGCATGGTGCCCATCAGCCAGATATTTAGCCGCTTCCCGCGCCTGGTTCGGGACCTCTGCAAGAGCCTTAACAAGAAGATCAATCTGGTCATCGAAGGGGAGGAGACCGAACTGGACAAGTCGGTTATTGAGGACCTCCTGGACCCGATCATGCACTCGGTGCGGAACTCCGTGGACCACGGTATTGAGGCCCCGGCGGACCGGAGAGCCGCAGGCAAGAGCGAGGAGGGCAGGGTAGTCCTCAAGGCTTCAAACGAAGGCAACATGATCGTCATCGAAATTGCCGATGACGGTAAGGGCATTGACGCAGAGGCTGTCAAGGCCAAGGCTGTGGAAAAGGGTCTTATCAGCCCTAACAAGATCCTTTCCGATCCTGAGGCCTATAACCTCATTTTCGAGCCGGGATTCTCTACCGCCAAGACCATCACGGCCATATCGGGCCGGGGAGTGGGACTTGACGTGGTTAAGCGGTCTATCGAAAAGCTCAACGGTACGGTCACCGTTTTTAGCGAGCACGGTAAAGGTACCCAATTTACTATCAAACTGCCTCTGACCCTGGCCATCATCCAGGGGCTTTTGGTCCGGGTAGGGCCGGAGATATACTCTATCCCCATTACCAGCGTCGTGGAGAGCGTCAGGATCAAGCCCGAAGACATCCAGCGGATCGACAACTATGAGGTCTTCAATATCCGTAACGAGGTCATTTCCCTGCTCCGCCTGAACCGGCTCTTCGGCATCAGAACCGAGGGCCATCAGGATTACCATTTTGTCGTAGTAGTGGGGACTGCGGAAAAGAAGATGGGCTTTATGGTGGATAGCCTCATCGGTGAGGAGGATGTAGTGATCAAGCCCCTGCGGGACCAATACACCAACTCGCCGGGCATCGCTGGGGCCTCAATTCTGGGGGACGGTTCGGTGTCCCTCATCATTGATGTGAGCCAGCTCCTGGAGCTGGGACTCAGGAAGGAACTGGAGCAGCAACGCATCCGGGAAGCTTCAATACGCTAAATGCGGAACCATTAGGGGAGTAACATGGCAGCAGTAATCAAGGATTTAGCTCAGGTCAACGCCGGTTTGAACGCCGAGTTGCAGGCACAGAAGGAACGGGTCGATACGGTGGACTTCAAGATGGTCAGCTTTTCCCTGGCGGGGAAGGGCTACGGAGTGGACATCATGAACATCAAGGAGATCGCCAAGGCTGATAAGTTCACCTACGTACCCAATACTGCGAGTTTCGTCCGGGGGGTCTACAATCTCCGGGGGGACATCATTCCCATCATTGATCTCCGGCTCTTTTTCCACCTCCGGGCCGAACATAAGGATGATGGCCAGGAGAATATGCTGATCCTCCATATTGAGGACCGGGTTTACGGGGTTATCGTGGATAAGATCGACCGGGTGATCGGCCTCAATTCGGCTTCCATCCAGCCGCCCCATCCGATTTTCGGGGATATCAACATCAAATTTATCAGCGGGGTGGTGGAACATGAGGGAGACCTCTACATTATCCTGGACATGGTGCGGATTTTTAGCCAGCGCGAGGCTGATAAGGCCGCCCCCCGTGCCCCGTCCTTGGAAGTTTCCCCGGTAGCCCCGGCTGAAGCGCTGGACATTGCCGGTCCGGAGACCGACGAGGCTTCCTTGGGTTTTATCCGGGACGCCCTCAAGGTCATTAAGGGCTTTAACGCTAGTCCGGTGAACAATGCCTGGGTGCAAAAGCGTTTTGCCGAATGGTCCCGGGGCCGTTCCGGGGCGGATCTCCAGCTCAAAAATATCGGCGAGGCTGATGAATACCTTTCGGCCTTCTATTCCCCCTGTACCGGAGCCTTTTGGGATGATGACTACGTCGGGACGGTTAAGAGTATCCTCCCCGACATGCCCTCGGGTAGCATTCAGGTCTGGAACCCCGGCTGTGGCAAGGGCTATGAAACTTTTTCCTTTATCTGTATACTAAAAGAGCGATATCCTAGCGCCCATATCAAGGTCTGGGCTAATGATAACGACATCATGGCCATCGCCAGCGCACCGAATATGACCTTTGACCTGGAGGATGTGCCCGAGTATATCAGGCCTTATATGGTCAAGGGGAAGAACGGTTATAGTTTTAGCCAGGAACTGAAGGATGCGGCCCTGTTTGAGTATCACGATATCCTGAATGGCAATGTGTTGCCCGAGCTGGATATCATACTGATGCGGGACTTGCTTTCCTTCATTTCCGTCCAGAATCAGGACAAGATGCGGGCTGAATTCAGCGAAAAACTGAAGAAAAACGGCCTGGTTATTTTGGGGAACAGTGAGGAGCTACCCCCCGATGAATGGCAGTCCGTGTCCCGGGAACCGGTTTCTGCTTTTGTTCATGGATAAGCGGTAAGGAGAGTGCTCAATGCGAGTAGAATATATCAATCCCTTTTCGGAGGCGGCCTATGATGTGCTAAAGGAGGTCTTGGACGTACCGGTTAAGCGGGGAGGACTCTCCCTTAAGCCCACCAATATGCAGATCATGGGGGTGGCCGCCTTGGTGGGCCTGGCAGGCGATGTGGAGGGCCGGGTCCTCTTCGACATGACCCGGGAAACGGCTTTGGCGGTGGCGGGCTGTATGAACAGCGAGATCTTTACTCAGATGGACGAGCTGGCCAAGGCTACCATCCAGGAACTGGCCAATATGATCACGGCCCAGGCGGTAACTAAGCTCCATGATCTAGGCTTTAAGTTCGACCTGACCCCGCCGGCCCTCTTTACCGGGGAGAACATGGAGATTTCTAGCAACATGGGCTCCAATGTAGAGGCATTGATTGTGCCCATGGAACTGGACAAGTACGGCAAGATTGAGGTCAACGTTGTTATTCGGGAACGTGTTTGAATGGCAAAAACCAAAGGTCCGCGCTGTTCACAGGGTTCTTGACGCAATGGGAAAATTTTGGCATGATATAAGGGCTTTTTAAAACTTTAGTTTTAAAAAACGGGCGGTTAGCTCAGGTGGTGAGAGCACTAGCTTGACACGCTAGGGGTCGTGGGTTCAAGTCCCCCATCGCCCATGTCGTTTAAAAGATCTCTTAGCCGGGTAATAGCGCAGTTGGTTAGCGTACAAGTCTGGGGGACTTGGGGTCCCCGGTTCAAATCCGGGTTGCCCGACTAAGGGTTTTTTTAGGTAAGAAGGCCGATTAGGGGGGAAGTCGTAAAGATGCGGAGTAATAGACGGTATTTACTGCTTTGTAGCATTTTGATCTTCGCCGCCTGTCGTAGTCCGGCACCCCACGTGGAGGAGCCGCCACTCTTTGTAGAGGTTCCCGTAGCTGTGGAGGAAGCTTCGCTCCAGGAAGTGCCCATGGTCCCGGCTGAGGAACCCTCGGCGATAGCGGGTGAACCGGAAACCGAGGTACCCGAACCTGAGTCCAATATTCCGGCGGCGGAGATAGCCCGGTCGGCAGAAAACCTTCCCATATCCCATTTTCCGGAAATTTGGGCTTACCTCACGAGTGGCAGCGAGAACTATTTCAAAACCTCCTATCCCCTTTCGGATATAGGTTACTTTGGAGCGACTTTTGACAGCTACGGCAAGCTTACGGATATACCTTCACGCGGGAAACTGAGTTCCTTTAAGGGCCGGGTTCACATGGTGGTAACCTGCGATGCCCGTGCCTTGACCCATTTTGTCCTGGAACCGGGGAGCAAGACTCGACAGCAGGCCTTGGCGGACCTCTTGGAGGTGGCCAAGCCCTTTGAGGGCCTCCAGATTGATTTTGAGTATATACCGGCCCGGGACGGAGAAGCCTTCCTGAGTTTTCTACGGGAGCTTAGAACCGGCCTAGGCGACAGGTGGCTCACCATCGCTCTGCCCGCCCGGACCCGGACGCTGGCGGACGATGTCTATGATTACCGGAAGATCCTCCCCATCGTGGATCGTATCTTGGTTATGGCCTACGACGAGCACTGGTCTACCAGCGCACCCGGCCCCATCGCCTCCACGGAATGGTGCCGGAGGATCGTCTCCTACGCTCTCCAGACCATCGGGTCCGAGAAACTTATCATGGGCCTGCCTTTTTATGGCCGGACCTGGGGGGATGTCAGCGCCAACAAAGCCTACCTGTTTTCCTCCATGGAGCGGGTTAAACGGGAGCACGGCATTACCGATTTGGATATCAAACGGACCGATGGTGTCCCCTATTTTAGCTACACCACGACCATGACGGTGACTGGCTACTACGAGGACGCCATATCTCTTTCGGCAAAATTGGAAATGTACCGTAAGGCGGGGGTCTGTTCCGTGGGCTTTTGGACCCTGGGCCAGGAGACGCCCGCTGTCTGGTCTATCCTGCGACTGGGAGATTAAGAACTTATCCCTAAATAGTGAAAGTGCCGTTAGCGTGGGAAGAAGTGGGTCCTAATCCGACATATCGGGGAAAAAAACGGGAGCAAATGACATGTACTGGTAGACGGGCGGGAGTTCCGTTTGCGGATAGTACTTACCGGCCGCCAACGTACATGATTTAAGGCGGGTGTCCGAGGTACTTGACGGTGTAGTCATCGAACGGGACGAATGGACGGGATACTGTGGGAAAGCTTGTGCGGCTGGCAAGGGGTACTTTGCATCCTTTGCGGTTGACATGGTAGAAGGCTGAACGCCTTATCATTATGGATAAAGAAATATATTTGGAAACGGAAAGATTGATTATTAGATCATTTAA
>JAITON010000121.1 GCA_031289935.1 Treponema sp. | reverse complement strand
CGCTCATTTCGCTATAGTATAACTTATTCAAGGAGCATATATGTTATTAGAAGAACAAGTCAAAACCGCTTTGGAAAACGTGCGGCCCTCCCTGCAAGCTGATGGGGGGGACGTGGAGTTTGTCTCCCTGGACGGCGATGGTACCGTGTCGGTAAAGCTCACCGGGGCTTGCGGGGACTGCCCCATGGCCCAGATGACCCTGAAAATGGGTATCGAGAACTACCTGAAGAAGGAATTGCCCCAGGTTACGGCGGTGGTGGGGATCTGAGCCAGGCCGATTTCCTCCCGGTCTGCCGCCAGGATATGACGGACCGGGGCTGGGAAACCTGCGATTTTATCTTTGTTTCCGGGGACGCCTACGTGGACCACCCATCTTTTGCGGCGGCCTTGATTTGTCGTGCCCTGGAGGCCGAGGATTACCGGGTAGGCATCATCCCCCAGCCTGATTGGCGCGATATCGATGCCTTCCGCCTCCTGGGTCGCCCCCGGCTAGCCTTCCTGGTGGGCTCCGGCGCCATGGACTCCATGGTGGCCCATTACACCGCCGCCAAAAAACCCCGCTCCCAGGACCTCTACTCTCCCGGCGGCAAGACAGGGCTCCGTCCCGACCGGGCGCTTATCGCCTATGTACCGGCCATCCGGGCCGCATACAAGCAAGTCCCGGTCATCATCGGCGGCATTGAAGCCAGCCTCCGGGCGTTTTCCCATTACGAGTATTGGTCCGATACGGTCCGCCGCTCCATCCTCCTGGATTCAAAAGCTGATATGCTGGTCTACGGCATGGGCGAGGCCCCCATCCGGGAGATTGCCCGCCGGCTGGCCCTGGGGGAGGATATCCGGGCCATCCGTGATGTTTCGGGTACCTGCGTGGCCGCCGGTAAAGCTGACGGCAGCGCGGCCGGGAACGATGCCTGTATCTATCTACCCGGCTACGAGGCGGTAAAAGACACCGGCCCTGCGGCCCTGCGGGCTTATGCGGAAAGTTTCATGCTCCAGCGGCAAAACGCGGACCCTGCCACGGCAAAGGTCCTGGTGGAAGCCGCCGACGGGGGCCGGCAGGTTATCCGCAACCCACCGGCCCGGCGCCTGAGCCAGGCCGAATTTGATCGTATCTACGAACTGCCCTTTACCCGCCGTTTCCACCCCATGTACGATGCCGCAGGGGGCATCCCGGCCTTAAAGGAAGTGGAGTTTTCCCTAACCGCCAGCCGGGGCTGTTTCGGGGGCTGCTCCTTCTGCGCCATCACCGGCCACCAGGGCCGGGCCGTGGTAGCCCGCAGCCGGGGCAGCCTGGTCCGGGAGGCCCGGCAGCTTTCGGCTCTGCCGGGTTTCAAGGGCTATATCCACGATGTAGGGGGCCCCACAGCGAATTTCTTCGGCCCCGCCTGCCCCCGGCAAGAGACCGGGAGCTTTTGCCCGGACCGTGAATGCCTCTACCCCGAGCCCTGCCCCAAACTGAATGCGGACCACGGGCCATACCTGGAGGCCCTCTCGGCCCTGCGGAAACTACCGGGGATCAAAAAGGTGTTTATCCGCTCAGGTATCCGCTTCGACTGGATACTCCTGGACCAGACGCGGGGGACGGCCTTCCTGGAAACCCTCTGCCGGTATCATATAAGCGGCCAGCTCAAGGTAGCCCCGGAGCACTGTTCCCGCCAGGTCCTGGCCGCCATGGGGAAGAACGGGGCCGGGATTTACGAGCTATTCCGGGAACGTTACGCCACAGTCAACCGCGCCCTGGGCCTAAAACAGTACCTTATCCCCTATTATATCTCCGCCCACCCCGGTGCGGGCCTGGAAGAAGCCGTGGAACTGGCCCTGACCCTCAAAAAAGCCCATTTCGTGCCCGATCAGGCCCAGGACTTCTACCCCACGCCGGGCACCCTCTCCACGGTGATGTACCGTACGGGCCTGGACCCCCGGACCATGGAGCCCCTCTATGTAGCCAGAGGTGGCCGGGAACGGCGGCTCCAACGGGCCCTGCTCCAGTTCAACCATCCCGGGGCAGGGTCCACGGTCCGGGAAGCCCTGCGGGAGGCCGGCCGGGAAGATTTGCTGGGGAAGCTATAATCAGCCGGGAATATCACCGGGGCCGAACATTGGATAAATCCGGGAGAAAAAAATGTTGCTTTAGCCCGCGAATGGGTGTATACTAGCCCTTGTATACCAATACAGAAGGAGTTTTTGATGAGTAAACAAGAGACATCGAACGGATCGGGCCTTTCCAGGCGCGATTTTCTCAAGACCGCCGCAGCGGGGGCCGTAGGGGCCGCTGCCGTGGGCGCCTTGGGGGCCTGTACGACCACACCCGCAGAAGCGGGGACAGTGGGACAGGCTGCGGGCTGGAGCTGGGATCTGCCCGAGAAACCCATCACCAGTTTCGCGGACACCAGGACCTTTGACGTGGTGGTCGTGGGCTGCGGCCTTGCGGGCATGTGCGCAGCCGTAAGCGCCGCCGAGCACGGGGCCAAGGTAGCCGTCATCGAGAAGACCGGGGCCTACAATGTCCGGGGCATGCACATCGCCGGGGTAGATACCTCCGCCCAGCGCGCGGCGGGCATCACCATCAACAAGTATAAGGCCGCCCGGGACCTGGTCCGCTGGAGCGGCAAGCGCATCAAGGAGGAACTGCTCTGGCTCTTCTTGAACCACAGCGGCGCGGCCATCGACTGGTGCTTTGATATCTGCAAGGAGAATTATCCCCAAATGTACCTGACCATGTGGGATGCCTGCTATCGCGGGGAGGACTATTACGAGAACCCCGGCGCAACCCACATCTTCTCCGGCGGCCCTGGGGCGCAGAACTTCAATTTCAACGGTGATATTGCCGATTCCCTCATCAAGAAGGCCGCAGCCCTGGGGGTTGAATTCTTTTATAACATGCCCGGCAAACAGCTTATCAAGGAAGGCGGCAAAGTTACCGGTATCGCGGCCGGAACCGAGGGCAGCTACAGCCGGTTTAACGGCAACATCGTCCTGGCCACCGGGGACTACGGCGGCAACGACGAGATGATCGAGCGGTATCTGCCCTGGGTCAAACGGGTACATCAGAAAATCTACAGCCCGGCGGGCATGAACACCGGCGACGGCCACATCATGGGGCTCCGGGCCGGGGCCTCCATGCAGGCCGGCCAGCACGGCGCTATGATCCATCCCCAGGTGGGCGGTCCGGTGTACTGCTTCCTCCGGGTGAACAAGAACGCCCAGCGCTATGAGAACGAGGATATCAGCGCCATCGGCTGTTCCACCAGCATCATGATGCAGCCGGATCAACAGGCCTGGTGCCTCTTCGACGCGAACTGGATCGACTACGTGATTGCCAGCCTGCCCTATGGCGGCGGTCTTATGTGGGACCAGGTCTTCCGTGAGTGGGGGGCGCCCTTTAACCGGGAGATGGAACAGATGACCATCGACTGGGGCATTCAGAGCGGGTCCATCAAAAAGGCTGACACGGTGGCGGGCCTGGCCGAACAGATGGGCGTGGATGCCGCAACCCTGCAAGCGACCATGGACCGCTTCAACAAGATTGTGGCGGACAAAAACGACCTGGACTTCGGCAAGCGGCCGGAGCTGCTCTTCCCCATCACGGAGCCGCCCTTCTACGCGAGCCAGATGATGACCGGCCTCCTGGCGATTCCCGCCGGGCTTTCGGTCAACGAGAAGATGCAGGTTATCGCGGCGGACTATGTTACGCCGATTGAGGGCCTCTATGCGGTGGGTAATGCCGGCGGGGACTTCTTCGCCCAGGACTATCCCACGATCTTCCCGGGGCACAGCCACGGCCGCTGCATCACCTTCGGGCGGATCGGCGGGGCCTATGCCGCAGGTATGCAGAGCATCGAAGCGCTCTAGAGCAGAGCATCGAAGCGCTCTAGAGCAGAGTATCGAAGCGCTCTAGAGCAGAGCATCGAAGCGCTCTAAAAAGGTGCCCCCGCCATAGAGTGGGGGCGCCTTTTTGTACTTTGGGGGCAGGGTGCGCAAAAAACTTTCCAAAAACGTGAAAAAATTACAAAACGCGAAAAAACCACTTGACAGATTTAACCCCGCCGTGGTATCATCCCGTTATGTTCCTGCCTGTGAACCAGTTGAATCTTCCCAATAGCCTCCCTGGCCGCCGAAATCCGGCGAAGCCGG
>JAITON010000111.1 GCA_031289935.1 Treponema sp. | reverse complement strand
TCAGCCACCCTGAGCAATAGCTTGAATGACCATCGTAAAGGCGGTACTATAGAGGAGATGTGATGCATACCATGAATATACCGGCAGTAATCAACGATGCGTACTGCGCCCCCGAAGAGCGGCTGGCTGCCCTGGCTAGCTACGCTAGCCAAGCTAGCTACGCTAGCCAAGCTGGCTACGCTAGCCAAGCTGGCTACGCTGCTCAAGCTGGCCTGGCTGGCCGCTTACCGGGGCCGGAGTCCAACAACCATATCCACACCAGCTATAGCTTCAGCCCCTACACGCCCTCCATGGCGGCCTTGCAGGCGCGGCTGGCGGGCTTAGAGGCGGCGGGCTCTGTGGACCACGACTCCGCCGGGGCTGCCGGGGAGATGATCGCGGCCTGCGCGGCCCTGGGTATGGGGGGCTGTACGGGCTTCGAGCTCCGGGCGGGCTTCAAGGCTGAGGCCCTGGCGGGGCGGAAGATCAACAACCCCGATTCCACCGGCATTATCTATATGACCGTCCAGGGCATCCCCAAGCCGGCCCTGCCCATGGTAGGGGCCTTTCTGGAGCCTATACGGCAGGAGCGGCTGCGGCGGACCCGGGCCATGGCCGAAGGGCTCAACGTCATCCTGGCCGGGGCCCTGGGGAAGCGGGCCCGGGGCGGCCCGGCGGTGGATCCCCTCATCGACTTTGAGGCTGAGGTCCTGGAAAGGTCCCAGTATAGCCGGGGCGGGGAGATTACCGAGCGGCACCTTCTGGCCGCCGCCGCAGAGAAGCTCATCGCCGCCTTTGGGCGGGGGCCGGGCCTGGCTGCGGGTCTTGCGGAGCGCTTCGGCATTAAGGCGCCGCCGAAACTTGCCGCATACCTGGCGGAGGGGCGGAATCCGCACTACCTCTACGATCTCCTGGGGCTCTTGAAAACAGGATTACTGCCCCGGGTCTTCATCCAGCCTAATGACCGCGAGTGTATCCCTGCGGCGGAGGTTACGGCCTTTGCCAGCGCCCTGGGGGCCATCCCGGCCTACGCCTACCTGGGGGATGTGGGGGAGTCGCCCACGGGGGATAAGGCGGCGGAGCGGTTCGAGGACGCCTTTCTGCCGGAGCTGTTTGCGGAGCTTGCAGGCCGGGGCTTTAGGGCCCTTACCTATATGCCCCCCCGGAATACGGCCGCACAGCTTGCACGGGTGCAGCAATACTGCGGGGAATGGGGCTTTATGGAGATATCCGGGGTGGACATCAACAGTTCCCGGCAATCCTTCAACTGTCCCGAGCTCCTGCTGCCCCAGTACCGGCGCCTGACGGAGAACACCTGGGCCCTGATCGCCCATGAGCGGCTTGCCTCGGCGGATAGCCGCATGGGGCTCTTCTCGGCGGACAATCCCCTGGCCGCCGAATCACTGGCCTCCCGCATCAGGGTCTATGCGGCGGCGGGGCGCAAACTTGAGCTTACCAGGCCTGAGGAATCGGCCTGCGATATACTGAATGATCTGTGCAAAGGAGACATACCACATGAATCAGCAGGAAGCTAACGTCATAGCGGTCCTTATCCGGGGTTTATACCTGAACGCGGCGGAGGGCCCCTGGGCTGTGGCCGGAAGCCCGCCGGAGGATGGAGATGAGCGCCCCTGGAGCAGCCCGCTTCCCCAGGAGGCCCTCCAGATTGACTTGTCTCAGGCTATCAGCAAGGGTGAGTTGAACGAGGAACCGGCCGCACGGATACTGTCCGAGGCCTTTAGCGCGTGGGTCTTTGACCGTGCTCCGGCGGGGGTGGAGGCGGCAAAGCAGGACAACAGGACAGAAAAGCTGCCTTCCTGCGTGGGCATCAGAAACCAGGACCGGGTTGAGCGGGTCTACTGGATTGACCGGGATGTTGACGCGGCCCGGAAGCGGCGGGCCGGGAAAAACGCGGTCTGTCTGGAAGGGAAGATGGCTCCGGGCTGCCCCCCGGCCGGAGCGGAACCGTCCCTGCCGCCGGGTATGAGCGCCTCGGGCCGCGCCGGGGTGGTGAGGGGCCGCATCGCCCTGGTAACCGGCGGGGCCCAGGGTTTCGGCGGGGAGATTGTCCGGGGGCTGGCGGCATCGGGAGCCCTGGTCTTTATTGCGGACCTCAACCTTGAAGGGGCCCAAAAGATGGCCGGTGCCGTCAATGCCGCCGGGAAGCGGACTGCGGCCATTCCCGTGGCAGTAAATGTGGCGGACGAGGCTTCGGTGGAAGCCATGTTCAATACGGTGGCCGAAACCGCCGGGGGCCTGGACCTCTGCGTGAGCAACGCAGGAATACTACGGGCCGGGAGCGTCCTGGAACAGGATCTGGCGGAGTTTAAGCTGGTAACGGACATCAATTACACGGGCTTCTTCATCATAGCCAAGCACGCGGCCCGGCTCCTGCGGCGGCAGCACCGCACCGCAGCGGCCTGGAAGACCGACATCATCCAGATCAACTCCAAGTCCGGCCTGGAGGGTTCCAACAAGAACGGCGCCTACGCCGGGGGTAAGTTCGGCGGTATCGGCCTGGCGGCCAGCTTTGCCCTGGAACTGGTGGAATACAACATCAAGGTAAACGCCATCTGTCCAGGGAACTTCTTCGACGGGCCCCTCTGGTCGGACCCGGAGCAGGGTCTCTTTGTACAGTACCTCAAGGCCGGCAAGGTACCCAAGGCCCGTACTCTGGCAGACGTGAAGGCCTTCTACGAGGCCAAGGTCCCTATGAAGCGGGGCTGCGCCGGTGCGGACGTGATGCGGGCGATTTACTACCTCGTGGAACAGGAGTACGAAACCGGCCAGGCCCTCCCGGTAACCGGCGGGCAGGTAATGTTACATTAGACGGGGAAAGAGAGCGCAGAGGGATACCATGGAATACGCTATTGCGGTGATTGATATCGGGATGACCAACAAGAAGGTTGCGGTGTACGATGACCGGCTCAGACAGTTGGCCGCGGAATACCGGAGCTTCCCTCCCCGGCTGGTTGCCGGTCCCGGCGGCGGGGAACTGGAGACCCACGACCTGGAGGCCATGGAAGCATGGTTCACCGCAAGGCTGGCGGCCTTTGCGCCCCAGTACCCCATTAAGGCCCTGGCAGTAACCACCCACGGCGCAAGTTTTGTATGCCTGGACCGGGACGGGAAGCCCGCAGTGCCCTGCGTGTACTACACCCACGAGCCCGGCGGGGACTTCCACGAGCGCTTCTACCGGCAATTCGGTCCGGCGGAGCAGCTACAGGACCTCACCGGCACGCCGCAGTTCAGCGCTATGATCAACACCGCCAAGGGGATATTCTTCGCCCGGGAAGCCTTCCCCGAGGGCTTTGCACGGACCGTACATTTACTGATGTACCCTCAATACTGGGGCTTCCGTTTTACCGGGAAGGCCGGGGCCGAGGGGACCTACATGGGCTGCCACACCTACCTCTGGGATCAGCGGGGGAAGCGGCTGTCTCCTGTGGCCGAGGGTCTGGGGGTCGCCCCCCTGATGCCCAAGACCCTCAACGCTTCCTGGGACGTGCTGGGGACCATCTCTGAGGACTTTGCCCGGCGGACCGGCCTTGCAAAGGACGCCATCCTTACCCTGGGAATTCACGACTCTAATTCATCCCTGCTTCCCCACTTCGCCAAGAAAGGTTCCACAGGGTTTGTGCTCAATTCTACCGGCACCTGGTGCGTGCTGATGCATCCCGTGGAGGCCTACGGCTTTGCTCCCCAGGAACTGGGTAAGGTGGTGTTCTTCAACATATCCGCCTTGGGGACGCCGGTGAAGACGGCCATCTTCCTGGGGGGCCAGGAGTTTGATACCTGGCTCAAGCTGCTGATGGCCCGGCACGGCAGGGACGATTACCCACCCTACGAGCCTGAACTCTACCGTACAATTTTGCGGGAGCAAAGGGCCTTCCTGCTACCGGAACTGACTGCGGGCTCGGGACAGTTCCCCGGTTCAAAGCCCCGGGTGCATGAGGAGGGGCGGGACTATGCGTACGCGGCCATCGCAGCGGGGCAGGAGACGCCCCCTTGCTTCGGTAATTACGAGCGGGGGGTAGCAATACTACGCATCTCCCTGGTGATGCAGACCCTGACGGCCCTGGAACGGGCCGGGCTTGAGCCGGGGGAGGAGGTCTTTACCGAGGGAGGCTTCCGCAAGAACGAGGCCTACAACGCTCTGCTCTCTGCGGCCCTGCCGGAGCGCCGGGTATTCATCACCAACATTCCCGAGGCCACGGCCCTGGGCGCGGCCATGACTGCCAAGATGGCCCTGAGCAAGAAGCCCGGTGGAGCGTTAACGGAACTGGCAGAGGATTTTACCATCGACTATCACGAGGTGGCCAAGGCGGATATTCCCGAACTGGCAGGTTACCGGGATACCTGGCTGCGGTTTACGGAACAACACTAATACTAACGAGGAGCATACAATGAAGACACAAGCGGTACGGATCTACGGGGTGAACGACCTCAGGCTGGAGGAATTCGAGCTTCCGGCTATCAAGGATGATGAAATACTGGCGCGGATAGAGTCCGATTCCATCTGCATGTCCAGCCACAAGCTGGCCGTCCAGGGGGGCAAACACAAGCGGGTGCGCCATGACCTCCGCAGAAATCCGGTCATCACCGGGCACGAGTTCTGCGGGCGCCTGGAAAAGGTGGGGGCCAAATGGGCGGGCAAGTTTCGTGAAGGCTCCCGTTTCGCTATACAACCAGCCCTAAACTATCCCGATGAAAACGGCCGGGCCACGCTTTGGGCGCCAGGCTACTCCTACGAATACATCGGCGGGGACGCCACCTATGTCATCATCCCCCGGGAGGTGATGGAGATGGACTGTCTCCTGGAATACCGGGGGGACAATTACTTCATGGGTTCATTGGCGGAACCGGTATCCTGCATCGTGGGGGCCTTCCACGCCCAGTACCACACGGTCTGGGGTTCCTACGAGCACCGTATGGGCATTGCGGAGGGCGGCTCCCTGGCCCTGCTGGCCGGGGTAGGGCCCATGGGGTTGGGGGCCATCGACTACGCAATCCACAACCCCCAGAGGCCATCACGGCTCGTGGTTACCGACATTGACGACCGGCGGCTGGCCCGGGCCGCCCTGTTACTGCCCCCCGAGGAAGCCCGCAGAAATGGTATTGAGCTCCTCTATGTGAACACTCAAAACATGGCCGACCCAGCGGCCCATCTGCGGGAACTCAACGGGGGGAAGCTCTACGATGATGTGTTCGTCTTCGCCCCGGTAAAGCCCGTGCTGGAGCTCGGCGACCGGCTTTTGGGCGCCGACGGCTGCCTCAACTTCTTCGCCGGGCCCACGGACCCCGCCTTTTCGGGGAACTTCAACTTCTACAACGTCCACTACGAGTCCCACCACATCGTGGGCACCAGCGGGGGCAATACCCATGACATGATCGAATCCCTGGACATGATGGCCTCGGGGAAGCTCAACCCGGTCTTTATGGTGACCCATATCGGCGGCCTGGATGCGGTTCCCCAGACCACTATTGACCTGGACAAGATCCCCGGCGGCAAGAAGCTCATCTACACCCAGAAGAAGCTGGCCCTGACCGCCATAGATGATTTTGCGGCCAAGGCTCAGTCTGAGCCCTTCTTTGCTAAGCTGGCGGAAATCTGCGGCCGGCATCAAGGGCTCTGGAGCAAAGAGGCCGAGGATTACCTCCTGGCCCAGGCGCCGGATATAACGGTACAGACATAAGGAGCAGTACATGCGATCCCCTAAAGAACTCTCATTGGAAACAAAAATTGCCGACGCCCTTAAGGAACTTAACGCACCGGGCCGGACCATGAAGGCGGTAGATTTACTGCTCCATGATGACGAGATACAGGCCATGCAGGAATACGGCAACAGCGTTTCGATTAAACGCCTGGGCTTTAACGACCACGGGCCGGTGCACATGCGGACGGTGGCCCTGAATGGAATCATCATGATGGGCCTCCTGCGAAAGGCAGGAATCAAGACGAGCCTTGAGCTTGAGGAAGGCGGCGACTTTGAGGACAGCCTGACGGGGGTGCTCTGCGCAGCCCTCCTGCACGATCTGGGCATGGCCCTAGGCCGGCAGGACCACGAGATCCACAGCACCTATATGGCCTATCCAATTATTGATAGGATTTTAAAGGAAGTTTACGGCGAGGCCCTGACCAAGCGGATTGCGGTACGGTCCCTGGCATTGGAAGGTATCGCGGGGCACATGGGCAACCGGCCGGTGTACAGCCTGGAGGCCGGGGTGGTGCAGGTGGCCGACGGCTGCGATATGGAGAAGGGCCGGGCCCGCATCCCCATGGCCATTGCCGGGGCCCCCCGGGTAGGGGACATTCATCAATATTCCGCCCATGCCATTGAGGAGCTGCGGATCAGCGCGGGGAAAGAAAAGCCCATCCGTATCGAGGTCCTTATGTCCAGCGAAGTAGGGCTCTTCCAGGTGGAGGAGGTGTTGTTAAGAAAAATCCACGGCGGCACCGCCAAGGCCTACATCGAGCTCTTCGCGGTGCTGGCCGGGGGGAA
>JAITON010000211.1 GCA_031289935.1 Treponema sp. | reverse complement strand
TATTGTTAGCGAAGGGTTTAATACCCCGCCCTTTAGGGCGTAATCTTGGGTATTAAACCCTGAGTCTAATACCTTACCAGAACAACATACCTCGTCCTTCAGGGCGAGGTTGTTGATTTCTATTGTATTATTTGTCAACTATTTTGTGTAAATGTCCCGCAATTTCTTCCCTGGGGAAGTGTTGATTAACTTGGCGCCGGGAAAGGAATGAGGAGAATCCCCGGGCCATGAGCAGGCCCGCAGGAAGCAGGACCATAAGGGCGGAAAGGGGGATGAAGGCGCTCCAGTGAACGGCCAGGCCGGTTTGGCTACTGTAGGCCAGGAGCGTGAAGAGGAGGTTGAACCAGTAGGCCGGGACCAGGGCGGCGCAGATCAGGACCGGGACGGGCCGCCTGAAGTAGGCCCCAGGGATCGTGCAGGCCAGGACCCAGAGGGCCGCCGGCGCGGCGTTGAGGTCGATGATAAGGGCCGCCGGCAGGGTCAGCGTGGCGGCGGTCAGGGCGATACGGGCCAGTAGTTCCCGGGGAACCCCCCGGAGGATGGACAGGGCTGCGAGAGTGGCGCAGATCACCAGGACGATGAGGCAGAGGGCTAGTTCACCGAGAGAGCGGAAAGTATCCCCGAACCGGGAGACGAGGTAGTGGGTATCCGGCGTTACCGGAGACGTGGTCCCGGCGGCGTTGGCAAAGGCGGAAAGGACACCGGTCAGGGCGTCGAGGCCCAGGGGGCTGGTCCCGGCGGAACGTCCCCATTCGTTGCGGAGGGGAGCGCTCTCCAGAACCAGGGCCGAAAGTCCCGCTCCTAGGGCGGATTCCAGGAAGGCCGGCCCCTCCACGGCTCCTGCGGCGTAGAGTTCCCCGGCCCTGAGGGCGAAGTAGTAGGGGAGCTTCCGGTCCTCCAGGACCTGGGTCAGTTCCCCGAGCCGGTCCAGGGGGCTTAGACGGCCACGGCTCCCGTGGTGGATCCGGAACCGGGCTGGGGGATCGGGCAGGTCCAGGTAGAGCCAGGTATCGTCCTCGGGGAAGGGCCGCCGGGCCAGGATATCCCCCAGGACCGCTTCGACGCTCCCTTCGGAGGGGTCGGCCAGAAAGACCGCCAGCAGGGGGGCGCCCTCCCGGAGCAGGTCCAGGGCGGCCCCGGCGCCGAAGGAGAAGGCATCTCCCTCGGTAGCGGAGGGGAAGGGGATCATCAGCACGAGCCGGGGGGCCGTGTCCGCCAGGCGGCCCGCAGGGCGACCCGCAGGGCGGCCCGTAGGGCTGACCAGGAGGGCCGTTCCCTCGCCAGAGATAGGCTCGTAAGAGAGGCCCCAGGCATCGAGCCGGGGAATCAGCGCGGAGAAGGCTCCGGGTTCGGCGGCCAGACCTAAGACCGGGAGCATCATCAGTATCATCAGATAAAAAAAACGGCGTGACATTGTTCTGAAATTCATATATTATAGCAGAAAGGCATATCATGCAAGAGAAGAGATCGTTGTTAGCGTGTGCGGTATCCCTGGCTCTGGGGGCCCTGGTTTTGGCTGGCTGCTCCCAATCGGCGCCGGAGATCGTTTTCGGGACCATGGGCTTGGTCTATTACGAGAGCCCGAGGCTGGGTGAGGAGCGGTTTAGCTTCTTTATCCTGCCCAAGGACGAGGACGGGGTCGAGGACCTCTCGGACCTCTACCTGTACCACGATCTTGCGGGGCTTTCCTGGCGCCTAAGCGCCGGGGATTGGGTCGCTTATGAGTCCGAAGGCCAGACCTGGATCGGGAGCCGCAGCATCGCCATGCTCGACGGCGAGACCCTGCCCCGGGGCCAGTTCCGGGCGGTGCTGGTGGATAAGGGTGGCGAGCGGGGGGAGCGGCTCTTTGCCTTCGACGCCCCCGATGAACCCCGCTATCCCTTCCCATCCCTCCGCTATACGGCGGAAACCCGGCGTTACCGGATCGAGTCCCAGTATCCCCGGCACTATTTCATCTGCTACGATGATGCGGGGAATTACCTGGGTACCGAACCGGTCGCGGCCCTTGAGGGGTCCACCGGGGACCTCAACCTGCCTTCGGGAACCCGGCTCGCCGCGCTCTGGGCCGAGGACCCGGAGCGCAGCGTTTCGGCCCTGACCAACCTGGTGAGCCTACGCTGACTCTGATGGAGCAGAGCGATGGATGATGCCCCCGCATTGAGCCCGATAAAAAGCTACGTTCTCCGCTCGGGCCGTATGAGCGAGGCCCAGAAACGCGCCTACGACAGCCTCCATTCCCGTTACGGGATTGTATACCGGCCGGGACCGGCTCCGGCCCTGGACTACCGGAAGATCTTCGGGAACGATAAGCCGGTTACCATGGAGATCGGCTTTGGCATGGGGGCCGCCACGGCGCAGATCGCCGGGGCAAACCCCGGGAAAAACTACCTGGGGGTCGAGGTCTTTAGGGCCGGGGTGGGGAAGCTCCTCTGGGAAATCGAACAGCGGGGCCTCGCCAATATCCGCATCATCGAACACGACGCGGTGGAGACCCTGCGGGACATGATCGGAGACAATACCGTGGCGGCCTTCCACATCTTCTTCCCCGACCCCTGGCCCAAGAAGAAGCACCACAAGCGGCGGCTGCTCACCCGGCCCTTTACAGATCTCTTGGCCCGGAAGCTGGCCCCCGGCGGCTGCCTGTATATGGTGACCGACTGGGAGGACTACGCCGCGTGGGCCCTGGGGGAACTTTCTGCCACGCCGGGCCTGGCCAATCCCTGGGGCGGCTTTGCCCCCCGGCAGCCCTGGCGGCCCCAGACCAAGTTTGAGCGTAAGGGCCTTGACAAGCAACATCAGGTTTGGGAACTGTACTTTATTAAGCTTGAAAAGTGAGGACAACATGGCAGAGGGCGAGCGGATTAATGAACTGACCGGGCTTATCCTGAAATATCAGGAGTCCTACGATAACGGCGAGGCCGAGGTGGCGGATGCGGAGTGTGACCAGCTCGGGGACGAGCTCAAGGCCCTGGACCCGGAAAACCCGGTGCTGCAAAAGCTGGGAGCCGATGGCGGCCTGGCCGGGGGCGGCCCGGCCGGGGACGGCTTCCCCAAGGCCCGGCACCAGATTCCCATGGGGAGCCAGGAGAAGGCCGCCAACCCGGCGGAGTTCCGGGAATGGGCCGCCAAGATCGCCCCAGCCTCCTACGTGGTCCAGTACAAGCTCGACGGGGCCAGTCTGGAGCTTCAATACGAGGGGGGCCGCCTCCGGGCCGCCCTGACCCGGGGCAACGGGATTACCGGCGACGAGATTACCCGCCACGCTCTCCGCATGAAAGGGGTCATCCCCCGGCTGGACCAGGATTTTTCCGGCGGTATCCGGGGGGAGGTGGTAATGTCCCACGAAGTCTGGCGGGCCAAGTACCCCGATAAGGCCAACTGCCGGAACGCCGCCAACGGCATCATGCGCCGCAAGGACGGCGCGGGCTGCGAGGACCTTTGCCTGATCACCTACGACGCGGCGGCCTCCGGGGACGAAGGCTACTTTAACGATGAGCTCGAGAAGATCGCCTGGCTCCGGGACCGGGGCTTTGCGGTTACCGAGACCCGGGAATTTACCGGCCCCGAGGAGGTGATCCGTTACCGGGTCGAGGTAGCGGAACAGCGGAAGGGCCTTTTGGTAGACATTGACGGCCTCGTGGTCAAGGACCGGCGCACCGACATGGCGGACCTCAGGCGGACGCGGCCCGAGCGGCAGATCGCCTTTAAGTTCGACCTGGAAACCGCGGTGAGCATCCTCCGCTCCGTGGAGTGGAGCGAGAGCGGGGCCACCTACACACCCATCGGTATTGTGGACCCGGTACGTCTGGCAGGAACCACGGTCCAGCGGGCCAACCTGAACAACCCCGGCATGATCCGCGCCCTGGGGCTCAAGCTCGGCTCCGCAGTCCTGGTGGTCAAGCGGGGGGAGATCATCCCCAAGATTGAAGGGCTGGCCCCCGGGGCGCCCGGCGCACTTGCGGAGCTCCAGGACATTGAGTTCCCCAGCCACTGCGGAACCTGCGGGGCGGAACTGGTGGATGAAGATACCCGGCTCCTCTGCCCCAACCCGGACTGCCCCAAGCGGCTCCTCCACCGGCTGGAAAAGTGGGCCGCCGTCCTCGACATCCGGGAGCTGGGGGAGAAGCTCCTGCGGCAGCTCTTTGAGAAAAACCGGGTCCGCCATATCCCGGACCTCTATACCCTGGAACCGGGGGAGCTTGCCGAATACGAGCGCATGGGGGATTTATCCGCAGCCAAGGTGGTCCGCCACATCAGGACGCCCCGGGCGCTCTCCCTGGCGGTCTTTGTAGCGGGCTTCGACTTTGAAGGCGTGGGGGAGCTTTTTATGGAGCGGGTCTCCGCCGCAGGCTTTAATACCCTGGAGAAGCTCCGGGCCGCCTCCCCCCAGGAGCTGGCCGCCGTCTACGGCCTGGGGGAGATCACCGCCCGGACCATTGCCGGGGGTCTCGCCGAGACCGCCGCCGAGATGGACGCAGTACTGGCCGCCGCTTTTATCAGTATCGCATCACCCTCTGCCGAAGAGCTCCGGCCCTTCCGGGGCCTGAGCTTCTGCTTTACCGGGGAGCTCGAATCCCTGAAACGGAGCCAGGCCGGGGAGCGGGTCAGGGCCCTGGGGGGCGCCGCCAAGCCATCGGTGGTGAAGGACCTCTCCTACCTGGTAACCAACGACCGCGAATCGGGCTCCGTCAAA
>JAITON010000174.1 GCA_031289935.1 Treponema sp. | reverse complement strand
GATTACCGGAGCGCGGCCCCAAAAAACCAGTCCTGGCACCGCCAGTACCAGCAAGAGTCCCAGGGGAATGATGATACGGAGCGCCCGCCTCTTGTCCATACCCCATGGTAGCCTCTTTCCCTGTCTTTGTCTACAGTAATCTACCCCTGGTATGGGCCACTGTGCCGTTCCGGGCGCTTCTCTAGACGGATTTGGCGGGGCGTGCTAGACTGGCCCCATGACGCTGTTTTGCCTCCTCTGGGTACCCCTTTTCTGCCTATTCCGCTTCGCCACCGTATCGGTCGGGCCCTGGAGCGCCGGGTATGTCTGGGCCCTGCTTCTGGGAAGCCTGACTGCGGTGTTTCAATTTTTCATGGGTCCCCTGGTCGATCCGGGGGGCTTCGGGCTGTCCCGGTGGATCAGCGCCCTGGTGGATATTGTGGCCCTTCCTGCGGTTCTGCCTCTGGCGGTCTATGGTCTGTACCGGCTCCCGGGACTCGTTTTACGGAAGGGTTCCCCGGAGCCGGATATAGCCGACTTTGCCCTGCTCTGGCTGATTCCTTCGGGGATATACCGGGCCGTGAGCTGGCACGTACTCCAAGACCCGGTCATGTTGGTGCTGGTCCCCCTGCTCTGGACCGCTATTGTCGTCGGCAGCCCCTTCCTGATCAGCATAACGCTCAAGGGGCCAATCCTGATAAAGATTCCCGCCGTGCTCGTGGGGGCGGTCCTTCCATTCTTGGCGGCCTCTTCCTGGTGGGCCTTCTCTGGCCAGGACACGCTTCGGGGCGGCCTCTTCCTGGGGGCGAGCCTGCTCCCTCTGGCGGCCTCGGTGGTATACAGCGCACATAGTAAAGGCCCATTGAAATCAACAACCTCGCCCTAAATCTCCCTGCGCTCACCATAGCGCAGAGGCCCGCGTTTATCTCAATGGGCCTGTCGGTTCGGCCTACCGAACCGGTGATGTTTTATGCCTGGCCTGCCGAACCGAGCACGTTAACGTTTTTGTGGGCGTACATCTTCTTGAGCTCGTCCCGGGCAGGCCCAAGGTATTTGCGGGGATCAAACTCGTCAGGCTTCTCGGCAAAGACCTTGCGGATCAGGGCCGTCATGGCCAGACGGCCATCGCTGTCGATATTGATCTTGCAAACCGCGCTCTTAGCGGCCTCCCGAAGCTGCTCTTCGGGGATACCCACCGAGTCGGGGAGCTTTCCGCCGAACTGCTCGATAATCCTGACGTACTCAATGGGCACCGACGAGGAGCCGTGGAGCACGATGGGGAAGCCCGGAAGCTTCTTCTCGATCTCCTTGAGGATGTCGAAGCGGAGCGGGGGCGGAATCAGGATACCGTTGGCATCCCGGCTGCACTGTTCGGGCCTGAACTTGGCCCGACCGTGGCTGGTGCCGATAGAGATGGCCAGGGAATCGACGCCGGTCTTCTTCACAAAGTCCTCCACCTCGGCGGGCTGGGTGTAGTGGCTCTGTTCGGCGGCCACATCGTCCTCTACCCCGGCCAGAACCCCCAGTTCCCCTTCTACGGTCACATAGTCCCTACGGGAATGGGCGAACTCGCAGACCTTCCGGGTCAACGCCACATTTTCATCGTAGGGCTTGCTGGAACCGTCGATCATCACGCTGGAAAAGCCCGTCTCGATACAGTCCTTGCAAAGCTCGAAGGTATCGCCGTGGTCCAGATGCAGCACGATGGGGATGTCGCAGCCCAGCTCGTGGGCGTACTCCACGGCCCCCCGGGCCATGTTCTTCAATAAGTTCTGGTTAGCGTACTTCCGGGCCCCCGAAGACACCTGGAGGATAACCGGCGACTTAGTCTCCACGCAGGCCTGGATGATGGCCTGGAGCTGCTCCATGTTGTTGAAATTGTAGGCCGGCAGGGCATAACCTCCGCGGACCGCCTTTCTGAAGAGCTCCGCCGTGTTGACGAGCCCTAATTCGGTATAACTGGTCATAAGATACTCCTGGGAATCAGATTTTGAGCTGCCCGGCGCGCCGGGTAATCTCTAGATTTAACTATAGTACAAAGGTCCGGGGAAAGCAAGCGCGCCTCCCTAGGGAACGTCCCTCCGGGGAACGCCTCCCTAGCGCCGGATAATACCGAGGCAGGAGGCCACGGCGCGTTCGGTACCGGGGAAAAGATTACCGTGTACCGGCCGGTTGAGGAGGCGGACCCTGCCGCCCTCCTGTACCGCCAGGGCCGTGGAACCGCCTCCGTCGAAATTAAGACCGTCGTATGCCCCCAGCCGCTTAAGGATCAGGGCCGTTTCCGCCTCCGTGGCGCCGACGCTGCTCCACTGCCGCCCGTCTATGGCCAGTAGATAAAGGGTGCTCCCGTCCGCAGAAAGCCCTGCCGCGCTCTGGGGGTGGCGTACCGTCCGTTCCGGCACCACGGTAATCTCTTCCTTCCATAGTATAATGGAAAACCCGCCTAGGGCCTGCTCAATGTTCCCGGTATCCTTCAGCTCCGATTGCCTGATAATAGCCGCCCGGGGCGCGTCCGCACCGATTTCCGCGTAAAAGACGATGGCGTCATAGGCCGGATAGGGCGGGGAGACCAGGACGCCCGAGGAAATCAGGAGCCCGGAAACCATCCGGGCCTCCCCTTCCCGGTCCGAGACCGGGGAAAAGGGGTTTGCGTTCAGCGCCGCAATACAGTCATAGCGCCGGACAAAGCTGCTCACCTTGATGCTCGGGATGCTGCCGGCCCCGTCTCCCGGATCGTTCACGATCACCCCCAGGGAAGGATCGGCCAGATCGATACGCAACGCGTAGAAGACCAGCCGGGGATTCCCGGTCCTGCCCCGGAGCATATCGACCCCCGGCGCCAAGACCTGCCACCGGGGACTCCAATCCTCCAACCGGGGACCCAGGACCCCGGTTTCCAGGGTCGAACAACACCTCATCACCAGGAGGGCAAAGATCATAAGGAGGATGCCGCAATACCAGAGGGCCCTGTTTATCCGCTTAGCCATTATACTGATTATCGGGCAGATCCCGGTTCTTGATAAAGGAGGCGCTCAATATACCCAGTTGCGGACCACCGTAAGACCGGGCTGGGTAAGCCAGGTGTATCCCTGCTCCATATCCAGCCTGCCCAGGGTCAGGTCGCTGGAAAGAATCTGGGCGCCGCTCTCCATGGCCCGCTGGTAACGGTCCGGGTCAAAGACCAAAAGATCGTCCAGCCTAGTCCTGACCATATACCCCTTACCAATCAAGGCTTGAATAGCATCGACATCCGGCTCGTTATAGATGATAAAGGCCGTCCCCGGCCCGGGAACATCATCACTCGCCTGGAACATGCTCAGACTGTGCTGGGAAGCATCCAGGGCGGCATAGCGGGCGGCTATTGGGCCGGGGTGCATAACAAAGATGAATTTCCCCGCCAGACGGTTCAGACCGGGCCAGCCCTTGGCCAGGGCCTCTTCAAGAGAAGCGGAGCCCGTATCGGCCAAAAAATCCGCCGGAACATAAAGCTTGTCCCCAAAAATCCGGTTCAGCATGGCGTCGAAGAGCCGCAGCTCCTCATCCCCAATTTCCTGGAGAGCAGGGTCCAGGAACATCCAGTCGTCCTTAAACTCAAAAATAGTAATCACCGGGAAATGATCAGGATGATGATCCGAGAAGAGCCGCAACTCCCTTAAGCCCAGGTCAAGGTCCATCACATTGCTCATGTTATCCACCAGGGGAACGTGGACCGCCTCAAAAACACCCTTCCGCAGCCGGATATCCAGCTCAAAACTCCGAATCCCCTGCTCAAGCTGGTCATTAAGCCGCCGGTAGGCATACTTAAGGAGCTCCGCCTCCTGCCTACCCGACACCAGGCTGATCATGAACTTCCCCGCCGCCGATCCGTACTGTTTATAGCTGTTATGCGTTGCCAGGTATCTGACCCCGTTCAGGGGAACCGCCTCCCCGGTGCTTATATCCGAGAAGAGCCCTTCGTCCCGGGGGGTATATCCCCCGGCATAGGCGGCCTCCAAAGCCTTCATATACTCGATCTCCGCCTCCAAAGCCCGCCCGTGGTTCAGATTAAAATGGATCAATAGGCCGCCAAAGGCCGCGGCCAGGACGATCACCAGAGCCAGCAGGATGCGGATGGTGGTTTTTAGGATTTTTCTCTTCATAACCTCGCCTCACCAAGTAAATTGTGCCCCCGGGACACGCCGCAACCCATGATCATAGGTAGCACCGGCGCATTTTCCTGGGAAAATGCGCCATTTCCAGCTGAAACTATGCTGCCGCTCATGAAAAGGATAATACAGAAAACCGGCTTTGTCAAGCAATTGCCTGGGAGCGGCCCAAAAACCCGGTATTCTTTAGGGTTTTTCCAGAAAAGCGGCCAGTTCCTGCCTGATCTGAAGGACCGGGTCCCCGTCCCCGGCGGCGATCCGAATAACACCGGGGATTGAGGCGAACCAGGTGATCTGCCGCTTGGCGTAACGGCGGCTGTTCTGGGTAACCAGGGCTTCCACACCGGCCATGTCCGCCAGGAACGTCCAGCGGCCCTCCTCTTCAATAAAAAACTCCCGGTAGCCGATAGCCCTCATGCCCGGGTCGCCGGGACCAAAGCCCTCCCCATAGAGGCGGCGGACTTCCTCCTCAAGGCCCTGGCGGAACATATCCGCGCAGCGCCGGTCGACGCGGCTGTAGACCTCTTCCCGGGGCCGGTCCAGGGCCAGGAGCAAAAAACGGTAGCCGGACCGGGCCGCCTGAGACCGGTTCGTGGAAAAACTGCTCAGGGGCCGGTCGCTGATGCGATAGACTTCCAAGGCGCGGAGCAGACGGTAGTGGTCATGGAGGTGAATTATGGCCGCGCTCACGGGGTCCAGGGCGGCAAGCTCGGCCATGAGGGCCTTGGGACCCTTTTGGGCAAGTTCCTCCCCCAGAGCCTTCCTGATACCGGCGTCGGAGGGGGGGGCGTCGCTCAGGCCCTGGATAAAGTTGGAAAGATAGAAGCCCGTGCCCCCGGATACCACCGGCAGGGCGCCCCGGCCGGCTATTCTGGCAACGGCCTCATCGGCCAGACGGACAAATTCACCGGCGTTAAAGGGCTCCCGGGGGGAACGGATATCAATCAGGTGATGGGGCAGCGCCGCCCGGAGTTCCGGCGAGGGTTTGGCCGTACCAATATCCATGCCCCGGTAGATCTGCATGGAATCGGCGGAAATAATCTCCGCCGGACAGATGCTCTGAGGGCCGGTAAAGAGACGCTCCAGGAGCCCGGTCTTACCCGAGGCGGTGGGGCCGAAGAGAACCAGGACCGGAATGGGGTTTTTCATGCGTCCTCGATACGGAACTCTACCTCTTGGGTAAATATCTGGCGAGCGGCAAGGGAAACTACCTTACCGTCGTTCTCCTCAACTTCCAAATCGGACAGTATGGATAGCTGATACGCCCGGCGGGTGGAGGCGACGGTGATTTCGTACATGTTGCGCTGGTATTCGACTAGATCTCTTAATGGAAATATCATGATGATTCAATATAACACAAGGGAGGCTTTGTGTAAAGCCCCCGGGAAAGCGCTGATTGCCTTAAAGCAGCCGTTACAGCCAGACTTCCCCGGCGACGGAGGCCGCGACACCGGCCAGTTCCAGGGGACCGGCAAAACGGCGGCCTATTCTCCGGGCCGTCTCCAGGAGCAGCGCGGCGGAGGCGATGGCGCAGTTGTAGCCATCGCAGGCAGGAGCTCCCTCCGCATGTTGACGGGCGGCCAGGGCGGCGCAAAAGCCTGACAGGAGGTCCCCGCTGCCCCCGGAGGCCAGGACCGGCGCCATACCGTCCAGGATACCCAGACGGCCGTCGGGGCTCGCCACATAGATAACATGGCTCTTAAAGAGGATGATCCCCCGGACTTTCCGGGCAGTCTCCAAAAGAAAGGGGGGCGGGTCCGCGAGGATATCCTCCTGAGGGATCCCTGTGTAGGCGATAAACTCCCCGGTATGGGGGGTCAGGATAGCGTTCCCCTGGAAGCTCCGGCCCTTTACCAGGGCCAGGGCATCGGCGTCCAGGACCACGGGGATGCCCCGGGCTTCCTGCTCCAGGGTCTGCTCCAAGGGAACGAGCCGCTCTCCGCCTCTACCCCAGCCCGGCCCCAGGAGGATCGCGTCGGGCCGGAAGCGTTCGGGATCATCGGCAGGGCTCCCCGCCACGGCCACCATGACGCCCGGGGCCCCGGCTATGGCCGCCGCCCCCAGGACCGGATACAGGGACTCGTCTACCAGGAGCCGCACCAGACCGGCCCCCGCAGCGGCCGCCCCGGAAGCGGCAATGCAGGCTGCACCGGCGCTCCCCGGCGAACCTGCCCGGATCTCTACCACGCCCCGGCCGTATTTGTGGGCGTCGGACCGCACCGGGGCAACCCGCTCACGGGCCGCTTCCCAGCCGACAAGTTCCGGCCCTTCAAAACGCCCTGCCAGCGTCCCTGGGAAGATCCCCCCCACTGGAATAATGGTCCCTGCGGCGATCCGGCTGGCGGGTTTGTAGAGGGCTGCCTTGAGGGGTTCGATGGCCAGAGTACTTGCGGCATGTACCAGGGGCATACCGGCCTTCCAGCCGTCGAAAAGCCCCGAAGGCATATCAATAGAGACCAGCATGCTCCCCCGGACCGCCCGGGCCATTTCCAGGGAATTCCCCCGGAGCGGCCCCTCCAGACCGGTTCCGGCTATCCCGTCAAGAATCAGCGCCGCCCCGGCGAGCGCCGAAGCGGACCCAGCCTCGCCCCAGACAAGAACCGGGACCCCCAGCGCACGGAGGGATTCGACGGCCCGGGCCCGGGGGCTCCTTTCACCCGGCGGGGAAGGCCGGGTCAATACCGCCGCCGCAGATTCCGGGCGGATCATCCCCTCCAGGATCAGCGCCCGGAGCGTTACCAGGGCATCGGCCCCGTTGTTGCCCGAACCGGCTGCCACCGCAACCCGCCCCGCCAAGGGATCCCGAAAACGCTCCGCCAGTATATGGGCACAGGCCCTTCCCACGGCCTCCACCAGGGCAAAGGGATCAAAACCCCAGGAAACAGCCTCGGCGTCCAGGGTCTTGGCATCTCTGGCGGAAAGGAGCCGGGCGGTGCAGCCTTTAGCCGTCACGCGCTCACCTGTCCATCTCGGCGGACACCCGGTCGGTACGCCACCAGACCACCCGGACCTCCTCGTTAGTCGCCAGAAGGGCTGAAAGGATACCGTCTTCAGAAATGCTAAAGCTCGTGTATTGGAGCTCCTCGTTATTAACCTGGATAAAGCTCCGGCGCTGTTCCCCGGCGGTCCGGGTATCGGCGGAAAGAATCAGAATGGAATAACCCCCCTCGGCGGGAAAGCTCAGAAAAATCCGCCCCTTACTGGCGGCCCCTATTATAGAATAGAAGAGATTTTCCGTGAGCCTGCGGCCGTTCTCCGTATAGCTGAATTCGTAGAGGGGAACCTCCACAGAATACAGGTAGGCCCCGGTCTCCACGTCCATTACCCAGAGCACCGAGCTATCGCACTCGCTACCTGACCGGGTATTAGTGGACTCATCGTAGGTCAGCCTATAATAATCAACCTTGATAAAAAGCCGCCGGCCATCGGGCGCCGCTATGATGGTATCTACCGAGCCGAATACATCAGGCCGGTCCTGGGGCACGGGAATGGCCTCGTTCCTGAGCCGGATCACATAAGAAACCATCCCATCAGAGG
Organism: Treponema sp.; assembly: GCA_031289935.1. Taxonomy (GTDB): domain Bacteria; phylum Spirochaetota; class Spirochaetia; order Treponematales; family Breznakiellaceae; genus JAITON01. Next base: position 12,446 of record JAITON010000174.1, on the reverse strand, counting down.
TAAACCAGTAGATATTCCAGCCCTCAGGAAGCCGGCAGATCACCCCCAGCTCATCGTTGGCCGATGTATAGAGCCCCTCTATGTGGGGAAAGGGAGAACCTCCTACGCCTTCCTGACCCAGATATTCCACAAAACGGCCGCCTTCATCAAAATGGAGCACCATGCTGTCCAGGAGCACATGTTTTTCGGAATCGTAGCTGTGCATCTCGTAAGGAAAGCGATCCTCCGCATAGATATGCTTCCGGGAATCTACGATAATGAGCCCTGGTTCCTCCAGGGGATAGGCGTAGGCCCACTTGGTCACCGCCCCATTCTCCTGGCCCCCCGTGGCTAGGCTCAGAGGCGGTGGATTGTTCTCCTCGTTGTAAATCATAAAGAGCATGTCCCCGTATGAGTTGTAGTGGCCGATCTTCTGGCCGTTCCCGTTGGCAATATAAAAGAGGCCGTCCCGCATAGCGATCCCGGTGCGCCGGATACTCCGGTTCCCCCAAAGGCCGAAAAGGTCCAGCTCATCCTCCAGCCGCCCGATTTTTAGGCTAAAGTGATCCTCCCGTTCTATCGAGAGAACCGCTTCCTCCGTACAGCCAGCCAGAAAGAGCCCACAAAGACATATCAGGCAAAATTTTTTTATCACGCTTCTTTACCCCGGCCCTCCTGGGCGCCGCTTCCGAGAACGACATAGGCCTGTCCGGCAGCCTCCTGCTCGGCGGTCTTCTTGTTCCGGCCGATACCGGGACCATAGACCCTGTCCTGCACCTGGACCTCGACCCAAAAGAGCCGGTCGTGGTCGGGACCGCTCCGTTTAATCAACCGGTAGACCGGGAACTGCCGGAATTTCCGCTGGCACAACTCCTGCAACAGGGATTTGTAATCCCGATGATGCTGGTTGGCCTTGACCCGGTCAATTTCCGCCTCCATCCTGTGCTGAATAAAAACAAAGGCCGCCTGATAGCCCGAATCTAGATAAAGGGCCCCGATCAGGGCTTCCATGGCATCCGCCAGTATCGCATTCTTGCTACGGCCCCCGGAACGGTCCTCCCCCTTGCCTAGGATAAGGAGACCATCAATCTGGAGCTCCCGGGCCAAGCCCGCCAGAATATCCTCGGAGACCACCACGGACTTAATCTTAGACAGATCGCCCTCGGGAGCTTCCGGCAGGCCCTGGTAGAGCATAGACGCCGTAACGGCCCCCAAGATGGCATCCCCCAGAAATTCCAAGCGCTCGTTACTCGCCCCGCTTCCTGCCTCGTTACACACCGACCGGTGAATAAAGGCACAATTAAGCAACCCCAGGTTCTTGAACCTGAAACCCGCTGCCTTCTGAAAAGAGAGGAGGAGCTTTTTTCTGGCCGAGTCAATCCCGGCAACCGGGCTAGGAAGCCTTTTGCTGGGATTTAATATACTCGTAAGCGTCCCGGACCGTTTCAAACTCATTGGCCTTTTCATCGGGGACAGTGATATGCATCTCCTCTTCAATGGCATAGACCAATTCGTAGGTGTCCAAGCTGTCCGCTTGCAGATCCTGACGGAAGGATGCGTCCAGAGTAACCTTGGACTCATCAATCTCCAGCTTTTCGGCAATGAGCTTCTTCATTTTTTCAAACAATTCGTCCATAATTATTCTCCTTAAACCTTCGATTCAGGAACGATAACCTGTTTTCCTCGGTAAAATCCGCACTTGGGACATACCCGGTGTAACAGAATCCGGTTTCCGCAGGAACTACATTCAATCAGGGTGGGGGCGCTGAGCTTCATATTGATAGATTGACGACGACGGGTCCTCGCTTTCGACGTTTTTGCTCTAGGTACTGCCATACTATAACCTCGCTTTAATATAGAATCATAATGTCGGCTATCAATTTAACAAGGGCCGATAATTTTGTCAAGCGTTCCCTGAAAATTTTCTCCGCAAAGCCGCCTCTACCGCCGGAGATACCAAGCCGGAAAGCTTTCCCCGAAAGGAGGCCAATTCCTTGATACCTGAGGAACGCAGCATCACGTACCGGGGATCGGCGGTTAGAAAGATGGTCTCGATATCCGGCGCCAAGGTCTGGTTAAACAGAGCCATCTCATATTCCCCGGAAAAATCCCCGGGCCCCCGGACCCCCCGGAGCAGGATCTTTGCCCCATTGCCAGCCATAAATTCCACCACCAGGCCCTCCCAGGTATGGACCGAGACATTTTCCCAGGTTTCGCAGAGTTTCTCGAGCATGGTAAGCCGCTCCTGGGGGGAAAAAAGGCCGCTTTTTTTCCGGTTACAGGAGATCAGCACCAAAAGTTCATCGAAAAGAGCCGCGCCCCGCCCGATAATATTGAGATGCCCGTTGGTAGGCGGGTCAAAGGACCCAGGAAAAACCGCCCGTAACATAGAGTAGCAGATTACCGTGTTGACCTCTGACCGTCAAGAGGGCTATAATCGGCCTATGAGAAAGATTGTTGCAACACTTGGCGCCGGAGCTCTGTTCTGGGTCCTGGCCGCTCCGGTCTGGGGACAGGCGTCTGGATCAAGCTCTGATGCTGGCTATCTCCAGGAGACCACGGCGGTGGCCGTTATTCGGGAACTGGCCCATTCCCGGGATCGGGAAATGAAGCTCTTGGCGCTACAGTATATTGATAAGGCCATTGCACGGGGCAATACCGGAGATGATATCCGCAGTATCCTGGAATATTTAGGTTCAGAGAGCCTCGGCGGTAACCAGGTCCAGGAAAACGGTCGGGTTATCAATAACTTTCCCGATATTCGCAGGCAGGCGGCGGTCTATCTGGGGAAACTGGGCAGCCCCGAGGCCAACGAAACCCTTCTGGGGTTGATTTACCAAGAGACCGACCCCTTGGTACTGGCCGAGGAAATCAATTCCTTAGGCCTCCTGCGGATAACCAGTCCCAGTGGGGCAGCGGACAAGACCGTGGAATGGATCGCCTGGTCCATTACCCTGATGGAGCGCCGGGGAATATACGATCCCGGCGCCACCCTAGAGGCTATCTCCACCTTCGATATCCTGCTACGGGCCGATAGGGGGCTTCAAAACAGTTCCATGTATTATCTCCTGCTCGGTATAGCGGAGAATTTTCACTACCCCACCATAGTCAGGAACGCCGCGAGACAACTCCTGGAGCGGCTTGGCGGCGGGACTTGACATATTTGATGGGATAGTATATATCATAGAATAATATCAAGTTGCCGGTATGCGAGAGATTAGCTCATCTGGATAGAGCGTCAGCCTCCGGAGCTGAAGGTGGCAGGTTCGAGTCCTGTATCTCTCATTATGGAACCTATTATTCTAGCATCGGGCTCGCTGAGGCGACAGGAATACTTTAGGCTCATGGGGCTTTCCTTCAATGTTATGGTTTCCCGTGTAGACGAGAGCTATGACGAAACCTGGAGCCCCCGCGAAGTAACTAGCCGCCTGGCAGTCCGTAAGATTAACCAGACTGTAGAACTCCTGGAGGGCAGGACCCCGCCTTGGATTTGCGGGGCTGATACGGTTATCAGCCTAGACGGGGAAATCCTGGGTAAGCCCCGTGATCGGGAAGACGCAGCGGCCATGCTCGGACGACTTTCAGGCCGGGAGCACCAGGTGATCACCTCGATAGCCCTGTTTTGCGGTCGGGATAAGACCATCGACTGCCGCTCCGTGGAAAGTGCTGTGAGTTTTGCGGAACTTTCGGAGGCGGAGATCGAATGGTATCTCAATACAGGGGAATGGCAGGGGGCCGCCGGGGCCTATAAAATACAGGGTATGGCGGCCTGCTTTGTCTCGGAGATCACGGGTTCCTATTCTGGTATAGTGGGCTTGCCAATGTGGGAGTTTTATGTTATGCTTCGGGAAAATGGTTACCCCTATGGGGTTGAATGAAAAGGCTTCGTTTTTTCATTCCTAACTGAGTACGCAGTCCGGTTTCTTCTATAAAAAATTATAGATATATCGGATTGACATTCCATCGCCCATTGGGGTGATGAGATATAATGAAGGCGTTGACATCATCCTATGTAATGTGGGAATGATCGCAACCGGGAGGAAATTTTGGCAGTAGTTACCATGAAGAATCTACTGGAATCGGGGGTCCATTTCGGTCACCAGGTCAAGCGCTGGGACCCGCGGATGAGTAAGTATATCTTCGCGGAACGGAACGGTATCCATATTATCGACCTGCAAAAGACCATCCAGGCCATCAAGGATGCCTACGATGCGGTGCGGAAGGTCGTCAGCTCGGGCAAAACGGTGCTCTTTGTTGGCACTAAGAAGCAGGCCCAGCAGGCGATCCAGAAGGAAGCAGAACGTTGCGGCATGTTCTACGTGAACAACCGCTGGCTAGGCGGCATGCTCACCAACTTCGTCACCATCAAAAAGTCTCTGCTCAGACTCAAAAAGCTGGAAAAGATGGAAATTGACGGTACTTTCGAAAACCTGACCAAGAAGGAAATCGCCAGCCTAGGCAAGGAACGGGCCAAGCTTCAGAAAAACCTGGGGGGTATCAAGGAAATGAAGGAACTTCCGGGGATCCTCTTTGTGATTGATACCCGGAAAGAAGCCATTGCCGTGGCCGAAGCTCAGCGCATGGGCATCCCCATCGTGGCAGTGGTGGACACCAACTGCAACCCCGAAGGCATCGACTACCCCATTCCGGGAAATGACGACGCGATCCGGGCCATCACTCTTTTTACCCAGATTGTGGCCAATGCGGTAGTGGAGGCCGACAATGAGGCGGGGCTCAAGATTATCGAAACCCTAGGAGAAGAGGGTGGGGATATGGAAGAAATCCTCACCGACGCCTCCATCAGGGAAGAGGACCGGGAAATCGACATCGAAGCCTATACCGGTGTGGGAGAGCATCCGGCACCCGTCTCCGAGACGCATCAGGCCGAGGAGAACGCGCTCCTGGTGGACATCGACAAGGTATATAACGAGGGATAAGAGGAGATAGACATGGCGAATATTAGTGCTACAGATGTGAAGACCCTTCGGGAAAAAACCGGAGCGGGTATGATGGACTGCAAAAATGCCTTGGTGGAAACTGGCGGTGATTTTGACAAAGCGGAGAAACTCTTGAAGGAAAAGGGCTTGGCGGCGGTGGAAAAACGTTCCGGTCGATCCACTAACGAAGGCAAGATCTTTATCAAGATAGAAAACAAGACCGCAGTTCTGGTAGAACTGGTCTCGGAGACTGATTTCGTGGCCCGGGACCCAGGTTTTATCGAGTTGGGGAACAAAATTGCGGCTCTGGCCCTGGAAAAGGGCTATATTGAGCCCAACGATGAGCTTAATGGCATGGTATCGGAACTAGCCACCAAAATCCGGGAGAACATGGGTCTTAAACGGATGAAGCTCCTAAAAGCCGATGCCAGCGATATCCTCACCTCATATATCCACGGTGAAGGGGCCATGGGTGTGGTAGTCAAGCTCGGTTCCGATAAAGCGGAGGCTCTGGCAAGCGAAGAGGCCAAAACCCTGGCCTTTGATCTGGCCCTCCATATCGCGGCTTTTAATCCCCTGGCCCTGGACCGGAGCAAGGTTGATCAGGGTTTCCTCAAGGAACAGGAGGAAATCTACCGCAAGCAGATGGAACAAGACGAGGCCCTGAGGGGCAAGCCCGCCAATGTCTTCGACAATATCCTCAAGGGAAAGATCAACAAGTACCTCAAGGACATCTGCCTGATGGACCAGGGCTTTGTTAAGGACGAAAAATTTACCGTAGCCCAGATACTGGCAGAAACAGGGAAGAAACTCGGGGCGGTCCTGAGCGTCAAGGACTATGTCTACTTTAAGGTCGGAGAATGATACATAAGGTAATTACCGCATCCGAGGACCGAATGAAAAAGACCGTGGTAAATCTGAAGGATGAGTTTGCCGCTATCAGGACTGGGCGGGCCTCGGCAGCCCTGTTCGACAAAATCAAGGTAGATTACTACGGTAACAAGTCCTCCCTGAACCAGATGGCCAACATCTCGATCCCCGAGGCCCGGCTCATTGTTATCCAGCCCTGGGAAAAGAGCCAAATCGGGGAAATCGAGAAGGCGATCCGTTCCTCGGAGCTCTCCCTGAACCCCAGTAACGATGGCAAGGTGATCCGCATCAGCATCCCCCCTCTGACGGAGGAGCGTCGTAAGGAGCTGGTCAAGCTGGCCAAGAACCAGGCCGAGCAGAGCCGGGTGGCAGTGCGGAATATCCGGCGGGACGGCAACGAGGAACTCAAGCAGCTCCTTAAAGGCGGCGATCTGACCGAAGACGACGAAAAGGCCAATGCCGACGAACTACAGAAGCTCACCGATTCCTATATCACCAAAATCAGTCTGATTTTTGAGGAGAAGGAAAAGGAAATCATGGAGGTTTGACGATACCGCAATCAGGTTTGGTCACCGACACTCCCTGGCTCCCCGCGCATATCGGCATTATTATGGATGGAAATGGTCGATGGGCAGAGCAGCGAAACCTGCCCCGCACTATGGGCCATAACGGGGGACTCAGGGCTGCAAAAAAAATTGTCCAAACCGCCTGCGAACTTGGGCTCCCCTTCCTGACTCTTTACGTCTTTTCCACGGAAAACTGGAAACGGACCGCAGAAGAAGTGGGTTTTATCATGGGCCTGGTAAAACAGTACCTTCGGGGAGAAATGGATTTCTTCCGGGAACGCCGGATCAGGATACGCTACACCGGTAATGAGCCGGGATTACCGCCGGATATTCAACAGGAAATTCGGGACGTGGTGGAGGATACTAGGGATTTCCCCGGCCTGCAGGTGGTTCTGGCCCTGAACTACGGAGGCCGGGATGAGATTCTCCGAGCCATGGGGCGCTTCCTAGCCGGGAACTTTGGTGGTATGCCGCCTAACGGCGGGCCACCATGCGAGAGGGACTTCCACCGTTACCTGGACAATCCTGACATTCCCGACCCGGATCTTATCATCAGAACTGCGGGGGAATTCAGGACCAGCAACTTCCTCCTTTGGGAGGGAGCCTATGCGGAATATTATATCAGCGAAAAGTTCTGGCCCGATTTTGGGCCCGGAGATTTCAAGGCCGCCATCGGGCAGTATCAAACTAGGAAACGGAAATACGGGGGTACGGGAACATGAAGAAGCTGATTCAGCGTGTTTTGATATTTATCATCGGCCTACCTCTGGTTGTTTTGATCGTAGTGGTTTTCCCTTATAGACAGTACCTGGTCCTGAACGTGGTGGTGATCATCTTTAGCGCCTTGGGAGCCCTGGAATTAAGGGGCCTCCTGGCAAAAAAAAATCTGGTTATTTCCACACCGGAGACGGTTATCCTGGGGATTCTGGGGCCTATGGCGGCACTCCTCCGGGTAAGTTTTGCCGTGCCGGACCTGTTCCCGCTTTTTATGATGGCCGGTCTATCCTGGGTACTAATTTCCCGGGTCTTTTCCCGTGAACATGCCTTTGAGAAGGCTCTTCTCCAGACGACGACGGCTTTCTCGGTGATGATCTATCCGGGTATCTTCCTCCTCTGGATCATCAGAATGGCACTCTTTCCCGAAGCCGGCATGGTGATCCTGGTCTTCCTGCTCTCGGTCTTTGCCAATGATTCCCTGGCCTGGGCCACAGGGATGCTCCTGGGCAGGGGCAACCAGGGGATTATTCCCGCCAGCCCCAAGAAGAGTGTGGCAGGTTTTGCAGGCGGCTTTACCGGGTCAATTCTGGTATGTATTGGAGCGGTTCTGTGCATACCCCAAGCCTTTACCAGGGAGGATTTCTCCTTTTTTGCAGGTCTCATTCTGGGCTTTGGCACCGCCTTAGCCGCTTCCCTGGGGGATTTGGCGGAATCGGTTCTGAAGCGGAGCGCTGGGGTCAAGGATTCCGGGATTATCATGCCCGGCCGGGGGGGGGTGCTGGATTCGGTGGACTCCATCGCCCTGGCGGCACCCGTGTTCTACGGGCTCTATCTGCTGCTTTTCCGGTAGACCGGTCAAGATGATGAAGAAGCGTATTGCCGTTTTGGGAGCCACCGGTTCTATCGGCGCCAGTACCCTGGACGTTATCAGGAGCCGCCGGGAAGATTTCGAAGTAGCCCTCCTTTCGGCCTGTTTCAAGGGGAAGGAACTTGAGGTCCTGGGCCAGGAGTTCCCCGGCGCATGGCTCGTCCTGACCAGAGATTCGAGAGAACTCTCCCGTGTCATTAGAGAAAGCCGGCCGGAGATTACCGTGAACGGCATTGCCGGGGCAGCGGGGCTGGAACCTTCTCTGGCGGCATTGGAAGCGGGCAGCGACCTGGTCCTGGCAAACAAGGAGACCATGGTCATGGCCGGTCCCCTGGTCCTGGCCCTGGCTGCGAGCACGGGGCGGCGGATTCTGCCGGTGGATTCGGAACATGCGGCTATCTGGAGCCTGTTGGAGGCCCACGGCAGGGAAGCCCTGGAGGAAATTCTGCTGACCGCCTCGGGGGGACCCTTTAGGAAATTCCCGGTGGAGGCCTTGGCGGGGATAAGCCCCATGGAGGCCTTGAAGCATCCTACCTGGAACATGGGGCCCAAGATCACCGTCGATTCGGCCACCATGGCCAACAAGGGCCTGGAAGTAATTGAGGCGGCCCGGCTCTTTGAGGTATCGCCGGAGCAGATCCAGGTGCTCGTCCATCCCCAAAGTATCGTCCATTCGATGGTACGCCTAAAAAATGGAGCAATCTATGCGGATATGTCGAAGCCCGATATGCGGCTCCCTATTCACAACGCCTTGGCCTACCCCGATTGCCTCCCCTGCCCCTTCGGCAGGCTTGACCTTGCGGGATTAAACCTGGAGTTCGAAAAGAGCGACCCAGCCCGTTTCCCCATGCTTCCCCTAGCCTATGAGGCGGCCCGGCTGGGAGGGCTCTACCCTGCGGCCTATAACGCCGCCAATGAAACCGCCGTGGGGGCCTTTTTGGAAGGGCCTGGGGACGGGGCCCCGGGCTTTCTTGATATCCCCCGCATTGTGGAGTATGTTTTAGGGAGCGATTGGGACTGCTCCGGGAAGCTTGAAGACCCGGCGGCCTTGGAAGCCATTCTGGAAGCCGACCGTCAGGCACGGGACTTGGCAGAACATTATATACGGGAGAAGAACTGATGGCGATACTGGAAACGGTCTTAAAGATACTCCTGGGCCTTCTGGGCCTGGGGCTGGTAGTTTTCGTCCACGAATTAGGGCACTTCCTGGTGGCGCGGATCGTGGGGATTGAGGTGGAAGCCTTCTGCATCGGCTGGGGGAAGACCATTCTGAAAAAGAAAATCGGCGCCGTGGAGTACCGTCTGGCCATCTTTCCCGTGGGAGGCTATTGTAAGATGCGGGGGGAAGACGAGTTCAAAGCGGCTCACGAGGACCAGGAGATAAAACCCGTCAAAGGGACTTACTACGGGGCCAGTCCCTGGCGGCGTATCCTGGTATCCCTCGCGGGGCCCCTCTTCAACCTGCTCTTTGCGGTCCTGGTCCTCTCGGTGATTTGGGGCATCGGTTTCGAGGTGAATACCCTGGAAAATCGCATCATCCTGGCCTCCGATATCGACGAGGACAGCTCCTATCCGGCCACACTGGCGGGCCTTGAGACCGGGGACCGGATTATCGCCATTGACGGCCGGGCCACGGAGCATTACCACGATGTACAGGAGGCCATCGCCCCCTATGCGGACAAGGACCTCCGCATCACCGTGGAAAGGGAGGGGGAAATCCTGGACTATAGGCTGCGGCCGGTCCTGGACAAGACTAGCGGAGCGGGAAAAATCGGGGTCTATTTCTGGACCGACCCGGTGATTGCTACGGTGAACCCCGGGAGCCCGGCGGCCCTGGCAGGGCTTTTACCCGGGGACCGGCTCCTTTCGGCAAACGGGGTGGAACTCCCTTACTCGGCGGCCCTGTATTCGGTCCTGGAAGCGCAGCCCCCGGAACTGGCCCTGGAATATGAGCGGGAGGGCCGGACGGAAAGGGCCGAACTGGCGCTCTCCTACAACGAGGCAGGGGAGACCGGCCTGGGGATCAGTTACCAAATGCTTCGCTACCGTACGCCCCGGTATACGCTCTGGGGGGCCCTGGTCAAGGGAGCGGAGGAGACCTGGCAAACCCTGACAGTCTCCCTCCGGAGCCTGGCCCTGCTCTTTAAGGGGATCGACCTGACCCAGGCGGTCTCCGGGCCGGTACGGATCACCTATATGGTAGGGGACGCCGCAGCCGCCGGCTTTGAGCAGAGCCTGGGCATGGGGATCCTCTCCATGGCGGAGTTCCTGGCCCTTATTTCCGTGGCCCTGGGGGTAATGAACCTGCTTCCCCTGCCGGTGCTCGACGGGGGCATGGTGGTCCTCTTTATCGTGGAACTGATCAAGGGCCGGCCCCTAGGGCCCAGGACAAGGTACGCCTTTCAGACCCTGGGAGTGGTGCTGATCTTCGGCCTCATGGCCCTGGCGGTCTTTGGGGATATACTATTTCTCGTTAGAAGGTAAGCCTTATGCGCACGGGTTTAGCCGCCCTTATTGCCGGATTTGTCCTCCTCGGCCTGGCCTGTACCAGTCTTTTTGCCCAGGTCCCAGCCAGTATTGCCGCAGGACACCGGGGGGCGGTAAACGCCATAGCCTATGACGGGGCGGAAAAGGCGCTCAGCGCCGGTGATGACGGCTTCCTGGGGGTCTGGAACCTCCGAACAGGCGCGGCGGAGGACCGGTTTCAGATTAGCGCCGGGGCCCTTGTCTCCCTAAGCCTGAGACCGGGAACCAGCCAGGCGGCGGTTGTTGAGAACCGGGGCCTGGGAGATTACCGGGTCTCGGTCTGGGACTATCTGGGCTGGAAAGAGCTGTTCAGCCGGTCCTTTCGGGAACTGCCGGTCTATATGGCCTATTCCGCCGGGGGCAGTTTCCTCATGATCTCCCGGAACAGCCTCGACGGGATTATCTTTCTGGACAGCGAAACCGGGGAGCCCCTGGAAGCCCTGGTCCTGAAGGTCCCGGGCGGACGATCATCGCTTATCAGCTTTGCGGTTACCGGAAAGTCCGAACGAACCATGATAAGTTATTCACCCTCCGGCTTTCTTTCTTATTGGGATTTGGCATCGGGGGAGGAAATCAGCCGCTTCTCCGCGCCTGCCAATATCAATTCTCCCCTGCTTTTTGGAAACAGCCGCTTTTTCGCGGGTTTTGAGGCCGGGGGGCTGGTCGTCCTGGACGCCGTTACGGGGAAGGAGCTTGACCGGGACCGGAATATCCGGCGGGGAATCCTGGCGGCGGGCAGCGGGACGGAATTCTTCTGTATCAGCGGCACGGAAATCCTGCGCTACGGTTTAAGCGGCCCGGGAAAACTGGAAATCCGGAACCGGGAGCCCCTGGAATCCGCCGCCCCGGCATCCGCCGTAGTTACGGGAGACGGTCTTATTCTGGGAAGCTCCAACGGGAAGCTGTTCCGGGAGGGCCGCCCCATGGAAACATCGGAACCCCTTGCGGTCCTGGAGGCCGCCGTCTCGGGGCCGGTCCTGGGCTTTATCGCCGGAGACGACCGGGCGGGCTTTATCCCCCTGGACTTTTCCCTGCTCCATGAGGGGGACACGATCATCCTGAGTTCCGCCGGTGGCTTTAGCCGGATAAGTCCCGGAACAGGAGCCGGAGATTTTATTTTCTGGCATGATAGCAGCCCCCGGGCCACGCCGCTTATTAGGCGGGTCGTTCCGGACTTCCCGGTGGAAGAAGTCTCCCGGAGCGTTCTGGGCGCCCTTTCTTTAAGGAATCCCCTGGTATCGGCATCCGCACTGGGGGACCGTATTCTTTTTCTCGATTCGGCGGGGACGGTTTTCGTCCTGAACGCCGCCACGGGAAAACTCGTCTTTAGCTATATGAGCCTGGGCGCCCTAGACGCCGTTTTCCGGGACGAGAGCTATATCCTGATAAGCCGGAGCAGCGCCGCAGGGGGCAGCCCCTTCCTCCTGGTAAATATGAACAATGGGGAGACCGTGCCCCTGGCCTACCCCGCCCCGGTGGGCGCCCGGCTCTACCGTAGTCCCAGCGGCCTCCTTTACGGAGAAGTCATTCATTCGGGCGCCGGAGCTATGCGGTCTATCCTCCTCCGGCTCAACACCAGGCAGCCCGCCGAATCGGTCAAATTGGACGAATACGCCGGGGAAGATACGGGCTTTAGCATGGCCGAATCCGGGGGTTTCCTGGCGGCGACCCTGGGCGGCGGCGCGCGGCTCTATACTGATTCGGGCCCCATCCCCTTTGAGCGCAGCCCCGGTCTCCCGCTCCAGCTCTGCGGCGGCGGAAACTGGTTTATCACCGTGGATGGCGCGGGCAATATCGTCTGGCACGATAATACCGGCGGCCGGCTCCTGGCGCTACTCCATCTCTACGATGGGCGCTGGCTCCTGGAAAGCTCCGGCGGGAATGTGCGGGGCGGGCCGCTGGTCCGGGAATAGTATAGCCTCCGCTGTATCCCGCCGGGCCTGGACAGTTTAACCGGAACCCTGGCGGTTAGAGAGGCCGGCG
>JAITON010000131.1 GCA_031289935.1 Treponema sp. | reverse complement strand
CCACCACCACGGAACGGATCCTCTATTATACGGGGAAAAGCCACCGGATCGGCGAGGTGGACGATGGTGAGGCCGTCATGGACTGGATGGAGCAGGAGCAGGAGCGGGGTATTACCATCCAGAGCGCCGCTACCACGACCTATTGGCAGCGGGCCGGGGCAAAGTACCAGATCAATATCATCGACACGCCGGGGCACGTGGACTTTACCGCCGTGGTGGAGCGGTCCCTGCGGGTGCTGGACGGGGCGGTGGCTATTTTCGACGCGGTCCATGGGGTGGAGCCCCAGACCGAGACGGTTTGGCGCCAGGCGGAGCGCTACGGGACGCCCTGTATCGGCTATGTGAACAAGATGGACCGGGTGGGGGCCGGCTTTTTCCCGGTCCTGGATGATATCAAGGCCAAACTTGGGGTGGAAACCTTGGCCATCCAGATCCCCATCGGCAGGGAAAGCGGCTTCGAGGGGGTTATCGACCTGATAGATATGCGGGAGATCCGCTGGGACGCCGCCACCGATGGCGAGACCCTCCTCTACGCCCCCATCGCCCCGGAGCGGGAGGCCCTGGCCCGGGAATGGCGGGAAAAGCTCATCGACCGGCTCTCGGCGGTGTCGGACGCCATCACTGAAAAATACCTGGCCGGGGAGGAACTTCCCCCGGAGCTGATCCGTTCGGAACTGCGCGAGGCGGTGCTGACCCGCTCACTCCTCCCCATGCTGGCCGGGGCAAGCCGCCGCAACATGGGGGTCCAGCCCCTGATCGACGCCCTGATCGACTACCTCCCCGCCCCGGACGAGGCCGGCCCGGCCCTGGGCCATCATCTTAAAAGGGATGAGGATGTCCCCATTCCCTGCGATCCCAATGGCCTACCCTTGGGGCTGGTCTTCAAGATACAGAACGACAGGGAAGCAGGCAGCCTTTGCTATGTGCGTATGTATTCCGGGGCCCTCAAGCCCGGTACGGTGGTCTTCAATGTGGGGAAGCGTAAGCGGGAACGGGCCAACCGGATCCTCCGCATGCACTCCAACAAGAGCGAGCCCATGGAGGAGCTTGCCGCCGGGGACATCGGGGTGATCATCGGCCTCAAGGAGGCCCAGACGGGCGATACCGTGGGGAGCGAGGGCTGGCCGGTGGTACTTGAAACGATGCAGTTCCCCGAGCCGGTCATTTCGGTGTCTATCGAGTCCCGGACCTTATCGGAGCAGGACAAACTAAAGGACATCCTGGCGATCCTTTCCAAGGAAGACCCCACCTTTACCACCAAGGAAAACGAGGAGACCGGCCAGCTCATCATTTCCGGCATGGGGGAACTGCACCTGGATGTTCTGGTGACCCGGATTCTCAAGGAGTTCCGGGTGGACGCCAAGGTCGGGAATCCCCAGGTAACCTACCGGGAATCCATCAGCCGGGCGGTGGAACACACCGAGAATTTTTCCCGCATCATTGCCGGTAAGGAAAACGCCGCCAGTATCACGCTCCGGGCTGAGCCCCTGCCCAGGGGCTCGGGCAACCGCTACGCTTGTACCGTTACCAAGGGCGGGGGCCACGGCGGCCATGGCAAGGGGGCCGAGATACCCGCCGCCGTCTTCGAGGCTATTGAGCGGGGAGTCAGGGGGGCTTTTGCCTCAGGTATCGTCCTGGGCTACCCCTGCATCGACATCGGCCTTACGGTAACCGGCATTGGCTACTCGGAGCTCACCGGCACGGAGTTTGCCTTCGAGGCCTGCGCCAGCATGGGCGTCGATGAAGCCTGCCGGGCGGCTGACCCGGCGCTGCTGGAACCCATCATGGCCGTGGACTTGACCAGCCCCAGCGAATTTGTGGGGGATGTGATAAGCCTGGTGACCCAGCGCGGCGGCCAGGTGATGAGCATGGCCTCCAAGACCAGCATCGACGAGGTCAAAGCCCAGGCCCCCCTGGCCAAGATGTTCGGCTTTATGACGGCCCTGCGGAGCGTGAGCCAGGGCCGGGCCGGCTTTACCATGGAGTTTTCCCACTTCGAAAAAAAAGCAGAGCGCTAGGCGCTGCTAGGCGCCGCCTAGGGAAGCCAGGTATTGCCGGGCCAGGGGGTCTTCGGGCTCGATTTCCAGGACCGTACGGAAGAAGCCGGCGGCCTCATCGCGCCGGTCCCGGCGGAGGGCCAGGACCCCTAGATTGGAGATGATTTTAATGTTCTCCGGCTCCTCTCCCAGGGCCGTTTCCAGCTCCTTCCGGGCGCCGGCAAGATCGCCGGTCTCCATCAGGCAGATGGCCAGCTCATTGCGGATATCGCAAACATTCGAGGCGCCGGCGGGATCCGTTGACGTGTCTCCGGCCAGTTTCAGGGCCTGGCGAAAGGCGTTCGCGCCGTCCTCCCAGCGTTCCAGCCGGCGGAGGGCCCAGCCCAGGAGAAACCAGCCATTCCAGACCGAGGGATGCCGCTCCAAAAAGTCCCGTATTTGTTCCAGGCCCTCTTCCTCCCGGCCTTCCCGCACCTTATCGTAGGCATCCCGGAACATCCCGTCGTCCAGGTTATTCCGTTCAATCTCCTTCAGAAGAGCCTCCGCCCGGGCCTGCTTTTCGATGGTTGCCGCGCTAGAGGCGGCGCCCGCCGGGAGCCTTACCAGGGAAAGGTAGCGGGAGAAGCAGTCCCGGGCGAGCTCGTAGTCCCGGCCTTTCATATAAAAAAAACCGGCGTTGAAGAAGCCGTCGGGAAAGGGCGGCTCCAGGGCCAGGAGTTCTTCGTAAGCGCCGGTGGCCTCGGCGTTTATCCCGGCGTATTCCGCCCCGGCCTCCCGTTCCAGGCTGGCCGCCCGGGCTTCCAGCGCCAGAGCCCGGTTTAAGAGGACCCTGGGAGCATGGGGTGTAAGCCCCCGGAGCATGTCCAGTATTTCCAGGGCTCCGGTATAGTCGCCGTTTTTCGCCTTGAGGACAGCGGCCCCGGTAAATTCCTGGGGTATTTCGGGCTTGACCGCCAGAATGAAGCGGCGGTAGTAGCCGATCCGGCCGGGGCTCTGAGCCTCGCCGTAGTCAGCCGGGGCAGCCAGCACCCGGAGCATTCCCGCCAGGATCATCTCCCAAGAAAGGTCCTCCAGGGGATTTTTCCCTGCGGCCTCTGTCTCACCGGGAAGCTCCACCGGGATGGGTATCCCGGGGTCTATGGTAAAGGCCTCCCCGTGATCATGGCCACTCTCGTGATCATGCTCAGCGGATACAAGGCGGCCTCCCAGGGATTCGGGGACCTGCAAAAAAACTAGACGGTTTTTAGTGTTCATGGACGCCTCCCTAGGGGCAGACTGGCAAACATCGTGTTTTTCAACCCGTCCCTAAACCTGGCTCAGATCCAGGTCCGGTATATTCTCCAGTGCAGCCGCCGCTCCGGCAACCTCGCCGGGGGTCTTGGAGGCGCCGGCCTCGGGCGCTTTCTCTGGCGCAGGGAACTCGGGCCTGATCTGTTGCCCCAGATAATCGTTAATCCGTATCTTATAGCCCATGGGGATCTGCCCGTCGGTAAACCGGAAGCCCAGAGCCACCAGGTCTTTTCGGCCTTCAATGTTCTCGCTGTGGATAAACTTCCCCTTGAGGAGGAAGCTTTCCCGGGGTTCGTTGAAATCCAGCCGCAGGACCGATTCCTTTTCTACCAGAAACTTAGCGACCCCCATCATAATCAGTTTGGCCCCGGAAAAGGAGATGTCCCGCAGAATACAGCGCCGGGGCAGCTCCTGGATAAAGATGGCGGCTTCCTTGGCTATACGCAGCCTTCGCATGGAATCGGTCGAGAGGAGAATCCGCTCGTCCTTGCGCTGGGTAAAGTTGACGCCGGCCTCCAGGAGGCGGCCTATAATATCAATAAAGTCGTCGGGCGGCCGCTGGGTAAACTGGACGGTGAGGATGATCATATCCCCGGAATTGCCGTAGGGGGCGGTCCCCACGGACCGGACGGCGATAAAGAAGGCCACAGGCTTATTGGAATCGGCGCTCTTGAAACAGAGCCGGAGGCTTGCCGCATTATTGGCCAGCTTGAGCTTTTCGAGGAGCCGCGACCGGGTATTGGCCACCAGCTTGGCCCCCAGGAAGGAACTGGAAAAAATCACGCAGGGCCAGAAATCCCCCCTGCACTTCAGGAACACCTGCTGGGTAATCATGCCGGTGACCCGGATGATCTCCTTGGTAAAGCTGACGTCCACTCCCTTGAATCGCTCGTAAAGGGCCGTTATCTTCTGACTGCTTAACATTATGATAACTATATACCCAACCCCGGAAATGTGCAAGAACGGAATGCTATCCGGCTAGGGCGCTTAAAGGTTTAAGCAGGATCGTTACAAAAAAGGTTCCGGGCGATTGTCATGGGGCCCTTTTTGTGCTAGCATGATCTCGAGGAGGCCGCCATGGCAATGATCTTTCGTACCAGCCGGAAGGAGCGGGTGAGTTTCGCCCTGTTTATGACCGGACAATCCCTGTTCAATACCTTTGTGGGCAGTTTTGTGCAGGTGTTTTACACCAACATGGGGATTGCCGCCATCACCGTGGGGTTCATCTTCCTGGCCGCCCGTGTTTGGGATGCGGCGAACGATCCCATGTTCGGGGCCATCGTGGATCGTTCAAACCTGAAGAGGGGGAAATTCTTGCCCTGGCTGCGGCTCTCCTCCTTCCTGGTCCCCCTGTTCATGATCCTGATATTTGCCCTGCCTTCGTCCCTGCCCATGACGGCCAAGCTGATCTGGGCCACGGCGGCGTACATCCTCTACGGCATGGCCTACACGGTGTGCGACGTGCCCATCTTTTCCATGACCTCCGCCATCACCGATCAGGTGCAGGAGCGGGTGATCATCATGTCCCGGAACGCCCTGTGTGCGGGGATTGCCACGGTGGTGGTTATGCTCGTGGCGACCCCGATGTACCTGAGCATCGGCTGGATGCCCACCGCCCTGGTGATCGCGGTTCCCGCGACTCTTTTCATGTTCCTCTTTACCCGTTATGGCAAAGAACGGTACGTCAACAAGAACGCCGAGCCGGTTACCTTGAAGTCCATGCTG
>JAITON010000104.1 GCA_031289935.1 Treponema sp. | reverse complement strand
ATAGCGCCTGAATTCTTCACCGTAACCGATACGCAGATGAGGGGCACGCCGTCATCGCCGGTCTTAGTCGAGAGTGTGCCATCGCTGTAGGCAAAGCTGGTGTAAGACAGGCCGTAACCAAAGGGAAGCTGGGAACGGCAGGTAATATCCCGGTAGCCGTCCGTGCTGATGCCGGACATGCCCGCGTCGGAGCGGGAGCCCCGGTGCTGGTAGAAATAGACCGGCTGCTGCCCCACCGCGCGGGGCACATCCACCGGCAGCTTCCCGCCGGGATTGACGATGCCCGCGATAACCTTGGCGATGGCATTGCCGCCGTAGAGTCCCGGGAGCCAGCCTTCGATAATGGCGGGGATCTGTTCGTAGACAAAGGGCGCCACCAGGGGCTTGTTATCCGTATGAACCAGGATCATGTTTTTGTTGACGGCGAAAACCCTTTGTACCAGTTCGGCCTGCCGCCCCGGAAGGCTGATATCACTGTTATCAATCCCCTCGCCGTTGGTACAGGTCGTGCCCCAGCCGTTCTTGCCTCCCACAGCCATGACGACCACATCGGCCTTGGCGGCGGCTTCCAGGGCGTCCGCGAAACCCGAAGTCTCATCCTCGTTAAAGCTACAGCCCTTGACATAGCTTGCGCCGGGGAAAATTTCCTCTAGAGCCTCATAGATGGTTCTGATATCGCCGCGGCCCTGGCGGATAAGGCCTTCCACCATGGGGCTCAAGTCCTGGACCGGAGCGGTAGTATCCTGGAAGGCATCAACCATGGTATCGAGGTTGATTTCCACCCCCTGCATGGCCGGCCCCTGGTTCGCAGCCATCATGCCCATCATCATTTCAATACCCGCCGGGTAGGTGTAGGAACCATTAAACGCACGGATACTGTTACCTGCGGGGCCGATTACTACAATGCTCGTATTTCTATCTTTTAAGGGGAGGATGCCGCTGTTTTTAGTCAGGGTGATGAGTTTTTCCGAAACTAACGCGGACTGCTTGTCATGTTCCGCATTGTCCATATCGACAAAATCCCGGAAGGGCTTTTCAAAAAGACCAAGCTCGAACTTCAAGCTCAGCACCCGTTCCAGGGCGCGGTCGATATAGGCCTCGTCGATCCGGCCTTTATTGACGGCCTCCCTGAGCCCCGGTCCGTAACCATAGGGCTTGGGGAGCTCCATGTCGAGCCCTGCCTTAAGGGCCTGTATGGCCGCCTCGGTACTGTCCTCCGCAGTCCGGGTCGTTTTTACCAGCATATCAAGAGACATATAATCGCTTACCACCAGGCCCTGGAAACCCAGATCATCCCGAAGGAGCTCCGTTAGTATTTCCTGAGAGGCGCAGATGGGAAGGCCGTTATATTCGGAGTAGGCGTTCATCACCGAGCGCAGCTTGGCAAGCCGGATAGCCGCCTCGAAGGGCTTGGCGGAATTTTCCCGAATGTCCCGGCTGTCGGTGGCGGAACGGGCCAGGTTGAGGCCCCCTTCGGAAAGGGAATAGCCCAGAAAGTGTTTCCCCGTAGCAGCCACCCCTTCCGAGAGGTCCTCGCCCTGGAGTCCTTCAATAAAGGCGCAGGCCAGAATCGCCGTCATCGTGGGATCGCTGGAGTAGTCCTCGTTGGTACGGCCCCAGCGGAAGTCCCGGGCCAGATCCAGCACCGGGGAGAGCGCCTGCCGTATACCCAGGTTGAGCATTTGCCGCCGGATACGATCCGCCATGTCCCGCACCAGATCCGGCGCGAAGGCCGCCCCCAGGCTGATAGAGGTGGGGAAAATCGCGCAGCCCGGAGCCACCAGGCCGCTCAGGGCTTCGGCGTGGAAAATCGCGGGTATCCCGAAGGGAGTCGCCGCCATGATCCGTTGCTGGAGTTCCCTTATTTGGGCGGCCATATCCCCGGCTCCCCCGGATACGGGCATAAAAGTCACCCCGCCGATGCCGTCCACAATCTGCTGGTCCGCCGCCGCGCCTGTGACCATTATCCCGGAAAGCTGCCGTATCTTTTGATTCAAGCTTAGGCGCCCCATAAGGTCCCTGACCCGTTCCGTGATAGGACGGGATGCGTCCTGATAGATATAATTACTCATCTTTGCACTCCTTCTGTGTTATTGTTTTTTTCGTGTCTTTCTTTAAGATCGCTTAATATTTGCGGTAGCTGTTTGTCCAGCTTGTAGAACAGGAGTACTACCGAACTAAGGCAGTACAGGATGAGGGGCAGATAGACAAACACAAACATGATGGCCGTCATGGCCGGAGCGGCCTGTACCTCCAGGGCGGCGTTAAAATTGCCGACCGCCAGGGACCAGCCCAAGGCCGCAGCCCCCAGACCCGTCCCCACCTTGGTCCCCAGGCTGGAAGCGGAATACACCAGCCCCTCGGTTCTGACGCCGGTCTTCCATTCACCGTAGTCAATCACATCCGCCATCATCACAAACCCTACCGCCGCCATGGGAACCATCCCCAGCCCCCGCAGGGCGCCGCCGGATAAAACCAGGGGCAGACTGGATTTTCCAAAGATCTGCATAACCATACCTGCAATCGAAAACAGATAGCCGATGAGTATCAAATTGCGTTTACCCGCCTTGGCCACCAGGGGGGCCACAAAGAAAAGCCCGATAAGCAGGGGCGCCATCGCGGTTATCGACAGAAGTCCTACCAGGGTCTCGTCGTTAAGCCAGTATTTGGCAAAATAAACATTTACCCCCGCCGTACCAACCGCAGTAGCGCCAATGATGCCATTTATCACGATGAGATACCAATACTTATTGCGGAACAACGCTCCCAGGGCCGTTTTGACCGGAACCACGTCCTCTTTCTTGGCGGAAGCGCCCACCCGCTCCTTGGTCCCGGCAAAACAGATAAAGAACAGCCCCGCCCCCACCGTGCCAAGGATAATAAAAGTGGTCCGCCAGGCCCCGGGGCCGCCGCCGAATCCGTTCACCATGGGCATGACAACTATATTCACAATGACCCCCATGAGTACCGCCCCCAGCATACGGAACACGTTGAGCAGGGTACGATCCCTGCTGTCGTCGGTAATCAGGGCGGTCATGGTTCCGTAGGCCAGGTTGATGGCCGTGTAGATCAGGGTCCCCAAGAGGTTGTAGGTAATGTAGGCATAGATGAGTTTTGCCCCGGCCCCCCAGCTTTGGGGAACCGAGAAGAG
>JAITON010000097.1 GCA_031289935.1 Treponema sp. | reverse complement strand
TTTGTTTTGTGTAGGCGCCATACCTACCTCCAGTTGTGAGATTACAACTGGACTTATGTGATCAATACGGCACCGCTCGTTGTATGGGGAATTTAGAACGCTTAGAAAATCTTGTCAAGTGCCTTGCACTTGCGCAGAGTGGAATGGATTTAATGTGCGCTAACGCGCACGGCATTGTCAAGCGCTCTTTGCGTCTTTTGCCTGATGAAGTTTCAGCATAACAAGCCGCGCTATGGGCTGCGCGCTTCTCGTTTTTGGCCTCGGTGCCCACCTTCGTGTAGAGGCCAAGCTCCATGGCAGCCGCATGAGAAGGCTGCGGTAGTGTATCTGAGAACTACCGGCAAGCTGGGCAGGCCATTCTGTCTTACTTCCAGGTCATCCGGTCTTACGGGCGTTCCGCGACTAGCGGAACGCAAGTCATCCGGTCTTACTTCTGACTCATCCGGTCTTACTTCTGAGTCATCCGGTCTTACTTCTGAGTCATCCGGTCTTACTTCTGACCCATCCGGTCTTACTTCTGACTCATTCTGAAAAATATATGGAGGCGGTATATGCCACATAACACTGATTGGCTTCCCGTGCGCCGAGAGAAGCGCCGGTTTTGCAAGCCGGCGTCAAGTTAATCGGCGTTGCCCTAAAGGGAAAACTCAAAGGCTGCTTGCAGAAACAGCGTTGCCGCCTGAGCTACGTTGAGGCTTTCGATGGCCCCGATACCGGGGATTCGTACCAGGGCCGAGCAGCTTTCCTGTACCTCGGGCGGCAGGCCCCGTTCCTCGTTACCCAGCACGATGGCAATGCCCGGTCTTTGGCCCGCCTCCGGGCGCGTCTTGAGGGCTGCAGTCTGCTCCCGGATAATCATCGGCAGGTCCTGGATGCGCCTCCTGGCCCGCAGTTCCGCGCCAAGGCTGATCACCTGCCGGGAAAGGCTCTGGAGAAAGGCGGCGGTGTTCCGAACCCTGCGGAAGTTGAGGTGTTCCATGCCCCCCCCGGCCACCCGGTAGGCGCTGGTGCTCAGAACCGCTTCCCGGTCCCCCTCGGCAATAATGACATAGTAGGCGTCAAAGAAGGCTGCCGACCGGACCATGGCCCCCAGATTGTGGTCGTTCCCCACCGAATGGAGGACCAGACCGGTTCGGCCTTCCCGGGCCCAGTCATCAATATCCGCCGGAGAAGCAGGCGCAACCTCGGGTTCCTCGATCATGGCCACTACTCCCTGGTGCCGGTTGCTTTGGCAAATCCGCTCCAGTTCATCGTCTTCGCAGATTTTGTAGGGCCTCCGCGCTTCGGCCAGGAGTTTGCAGACCTGGCTAAAGTCCCGAAGACGGTCCTCCCCCAAGAAGAGCCGGGTGATTGTTTCGGGGTGCAATTCCCCCAGGGCTTTGACGGCGTTAAATCCGCAGACCGCCAGTTCTCTGGTTAGTTTATTACGCATGGGGGCAGTATACGCCGAAGCAGTTTTTTTGTCAGCCTCGGATATTGCGGTTGATTGTTATAGACAAATCTTTGAATATAGTTTATACTCAATTTAATAAATCATTTATTAGGAGTAATTATGGCTAAGAAAATTGTTCAATCACCCGGATCTGTCCTGAATGCACTTCTGGACGAGTATCAGTTGAGTACCAGGAAGCTGGCGCTGGATGTTAAACTGAGCCAGCCCAGTGTGTACAAGCTGGTCAAGGGCCAGGGGAAGCTCACCGTTCCTACGGCCCTTCGGTTGGCTAAGTACTTTGGGACCAGTCCTGAGTATTGGCTCGATCTGCAGCGGAAGGCCGATCTGGCCGAGGCCGCCGGAGATGCCAAGTTTACCGCTATCCTCAAGGCTATCGTCAAAGCGAAGAAACCAGCCCCGGTAAAGGCTGCCAAGGCTAAGGCCGGGGTCAAACCCAAGGTGAAACAGGACCGCAAGAAGCGCGCCGCTCCCAAGGCCAAAACCCCGGCCGACGCCGCCGCGCCGAAGAAACGCGGCAGGAAACCCGCCGCCCCCCGGGTACGGCCTACAGCCAGCCCGGTCCCGGGGGCACCGGCGCCTGAAACCGTTCAGTAAACCATGCCCTTAAACCCGGATCCGCCTCCCTATCTGGCGGCCCTGAATCCCGAACAGCGGGAGGCGGTACTCCACGGGGGAGGGGCCGGAATGCGTCCCCATCCTTTGCTTATTCTTGCAGGGGCGGGTTCTGGAAAGACCCGGGTTATCATTACGAAAATCGCCTGGCTCATTCGGGAACAGGGCATGGATCCCCGGTCCATTCTGGCGGTTACCTTCACCAATAAGGCTGCCCGGGAAATGGTTGACCGGGCCCGGCTCATCGAGGCCCGCGCGGAGGAGGCCATGCTCAGGACCTTCCATTCCTTCGGGGCCTGGTTTCTCAGACGGAACGGTTCCCTGGGGGGTCTGGACTCCAATTTCATTATCTATGATGATGATGATACTATCGCGCTCCTGGGTACCATTATGGAGGACGCGCCCCGTGCCGAGCTTCGGGATACGGCCCACCATATCGCCCGGGCCAAGGACTATTTCCTCGGCCCCCAGGACCCGGAGCTGGACCTGATCGACTACCGGAAGGAGTTCCGCCGGATCTACGCCCTCTACGAGGAGCGGCTGGCCCGGACCGGTAACGTGGACTTTGGAGATCTTATCAAAAAGCCCGTGGAAATCCTCAGAAACAATCCCGAAGTGGCCGCCCGTTTCCGGGACCGTTTCCGGGTGATCCTGGTGGACGAGTACCAGGATTCCAATGTGGCCCAGTTCGAACTTCTCAAGGAACTTCGCGGCCCCAATACCTACGTCTGTGTGGTGGGCGATGATGATCAGTCTATCTACCGGTTCCGGGGGGCCGAGGTCAGGAACATTCTGGAGTTCCCCGAACGTTTTGAGGGGGCGGACATCATCAGGCTGGAACGGAACTATCGCTCCGTGGAGCCTATCCTCAAGCTGGCCGCTTCGGTGGTAGACCACAACCAGGGCCGTCTGGGTAAGACGCTCCGGGCCGAGCGGGGTCCCGGCAAGATTCCTGCCCTGGTCTTTCTCCCCAATCAGGACGCCGAGACAGCGTTCTGTGGGGAACTCATCGAAAAGTCCGTGCGGGATGCGGCGGCAAACTATGCCGACTGGGCCGTCCTCTACCGGACCAACGCCCAATCCCTGGGCTTCGAGACCGAGCTCCTCCGCCGGGGCATCCCTTACCGGGTGGTGGGTTCCCTCAAGTTTTACGAACGGGAGGAGGTCAAGGACGCTCTGGCCCTCCTGTCCTTTATGGTGAATCCCCGGGATGAGGTGGCCTTCCGCCGGGTGGTGAACAAACCGAGCCGGGGCCTGGGGCCTGTCGCCCTGGACCGCATTACCGGAGCGGCTGCCGGGGACGGTAACGAAGACCCGGTCGCTGGAGGCGATCTGGAGCTTGCCGCCCGCCGCCTTGCCCCGGAACTCTCCGCCAAGGCCCGTTCCGGTCTGGCCGGTTTCCTCCGGGCCATAGAGGCGGGCCGGGGCTCCCTGCTGGCCGGGCTTGTTCCGGAATCCGGCGATCCGGGAACCGGCGCTTTACCGGGACCTGCGGGAGGGCCCCCGAAGAAGTCCCGGGGAAAGACCAGCGCTAAGTCCGCCGGGGAGCTCCGGGCTGGGGAGGGTCTCTCGGTCTGTGTCGTCAGGCTCGTGAGTGAGTCGGGACTGGCGGCTTATCACCTGGCCCACGATGAGATCGCCGGGAATCAGCGCATCGCCAATCTCCAGGAACTGGCCAACGCCGCGAGTCTCTATCCCCCCAGCGCCGCCGGGCTCCTGGAGTTTCTGGAGCACATCGAGCTGGACCGTTCCCGTGAAGAGGAGGCTGCGGCGGA
>JAITON010000009.1 GCA_031289935.1 Treponema sp. | reverse complement strand
TGATTGTTAGCGAAGGGTTTAATACCCCGCCCTTTAGGGCGTAATCTTGGGTATTAAACCCTGAGTCTAATACCTTACCAGAACAACATACCTCGTCCTTCAGGGCGAGGTTGTTGATTGACTTTGGGGGAAACATGGTTTACAATAAAAACAAGGAGTACATATTATGAAAAAACTTATTGGTTTGGTCCTTTTACTGGTCTTTCTTGCTGCGGCCTGTCAATCAACCCCTCCGGCGGAGGAGCCTTCCGCGCCGGTTGGAAGCGATTCCCCAGTCGAGGGTGTGGAAAGCCTGGAATTCGACGAGGCCCTGGATGATGTGTATGGCCGCTATGCGGATACCCTGGACCTGGCCGGCGCTACGCAGTACACGGTTGTCCGGGGGGACCGGTTGACCGCTATTGCCCAGAGGCAATTCGCCCCCCATAGCCCCTACTTTTTCCCGGTCATCATGCTTGCCTCGCCGGATGTGGGGGTGTCCGATCCCGATTCGATCAGTCCGGGTATGGTGCTGACCATCCCCGATTTGGTAAGGAACCTGGATAACCCCGCTACCCGGGCCACGATCAAGCAATTCCTCCTGGAAATTGCCGGTGTCTATGCCCAGAAAAGTGAACAATGGGCCCGGGAACTGGAACAGGGGCTCCGCGAGCTGGCGGCGAGCCTCTAGGAATGCCCCGGGGATGATCCCGCAGAATTATCCCCCGGGGAAGCCCCGGGGATGATCCGCTGAATTTTATCTCCCGGTAAAGCCCAAAATCACCAGCCCGCCTGAGTCGTCTCTGGTATAGAGCCAGAGCCAGTCTTCGCTTAACTCCCATTGGGCATCCCCCGTAAGATAGCTGAAGTAATCCCGCTCCTTGAGGCCCGCCGGCTCCACCAGCGGCGCCATGAGGGTGCTCACCGGGGCGCTGATACTGAGGGTATTGCCCGAGGCGGTATAGGGGGCGGTAAAACGGTTGGGGGCTCCCTTGCCGCTGAGCCGTTCCGCGTCAAACTCCAGGCTAAAGCAGTCTCCCATGTTAAGACGCTCCAGTTCTTCCCGGCTGAATGCGGTGGGGCCCTCGGCGGTGATAACCTCGGCCAGGAACCATTGCCGGCCGTAGAACTGGTCAAGGGAGGTTCCCTGCACCGGGATTGGCGGCCCCTCCGGCGGGGGAGGGGGGGCTGCGGCGCAGGCCGTAGCGCAGGCCGCAACGATAAGCGCAGTGAGGGCTAGCAGAGCTAGCCGGGCTAACCAAAACAAATAACCTGATATTCTTGATGGTGTGTTTATCATGCACGAAGAATACCCGGATTTCCCCGGCCCGGCAAGACGTCTATCCACGCTGCCGGATAAGGTCCATAAAGGCCTGGCCGTATTTTTCCAGTTTGACGGCCCCCACGCCGGAGACCTCCAGGAAGGTTTCCCGGTTAAGGGGCCGCTTCCGGCACATATCCCGCAGGGTGGCATCGGAAAAGATGATGTAGGCCGGTACCTGGGCCTCCTGGGCCAGGCGGCCCCGCAGGTCCCTGAGTTCCGCCAGCAGGGTTTCTGCGCACGCCGGCGAGGCGAGCGCCTCGCTGGCGAGCGCCTCGCTGGCGAGCGCCTCGTCGGCGCACGCCTCGCCGGCGCGCGCCTTGTCCGCCCTAACCTTGGGCAGCATCATGATCAGGTTCAAGCCGGGGGCAAAGACCTCCCGGTACTTCGTCCCCAGGCGGAGTAGGGGATACTCATCCCCTTCGACGGCCAGATACCCCTGGTCTACAAGATGGTCTATGGTGGCGCGGATCCGGTGAGTATCCGTATCGGCCATGATACCGTAGGTACTCAGCTTGTCAAAACCCTGGCTGCGGATCTTTTCCAGTTTTTTCCCCTGGAGAATATCGGCCACCATGGTCTTGCCGCATTGACGGCGGACCTCGGCAACCCGGTAGACACAGGAAACGATCTTCCGGGCGGGAACCGTAATATCGGCCTTTTCAAATTCGGTTTTACAATTGGAGCAGTTATCGCAGTAATTGGGGGCGGCCTCGCCGAAGTAGCCCAGGAGCCGGGACCGGAGGCAGTCGGCGCTGGTGGCGTAGAAGGTCATCTGCTTAAGAAGCTCCAGGTTGTGTTCGATCAGGGCCCTGTCCCTTTCGGCCTCCTCATCCTGACCGTGGTTGATAAGGAAGGTGTTGATCCGCACATCCCGGGGGCTATAGAGGAGGATGCAGTCCGCACGCTCTCCGTCCCGGCCCGCACGGCCCGCCTCCTGATAGTAGCTTTCGATGTTCTTAGGCATATTGTAATGAATTACAAATGAAACGTTTGATTTGTCGATGCCCATGCCAAAGGCATTGGTGGCTACCATGATAGCTTTCCGGTCGTAGATAAAATCATCCTGATTCTGCCGCCGCTCTGCATCTTCAAGACCGGCGTGATAGCGGGTTACGGCCCGGCCCCGGGCGGCCAGGATGCCCCAGACCTCTTCCACGGCTTTGCGGGTGGCGCAGTAGACGATGCCGCTTTGGCCCCGGTGTTTCTTGAGTATGTCCAGCAGGGTCTGTATCTTTTCCCGGTTGCTCCGGGACCGCTCGACCCCAAAGTAGAGGTTCTCCCGGTTAAAGCCCGTAACGAGCCTGAAGGGGTCCTGGAGGGCCAGCGCCCGGAGAATATCGTCCTGGACCCTCCCGGTGGCGGTGGCCGTAAAGGCCGCAGTGACGGGCCGTGTCTTGAGGCCCGCGATAAAGCTGGTGATCGAAAGATAGCTGGGCCTAAAGTCGTGGCCCCACTGGGAGACGCAGTGGGCTTCGTCGATGACCAGCAGGGAGATAGGGCTTGTGCCGCTGGAAAGGTCCCCGGGTAATCCCCGCTGGAGCCGTTCCGGGGCAATGTAGAGCAGCTTGAGTTCCCTCCGGTTTATCCGGGAGAGGAGCGCCCCGTATTCCCGGGGCGAAAGGGAGCTGTTGAGGTAGGCCGCGCTTACTCCTGCATCCTCCAGGGCGTTCACCTGGTCCTTCATCAGGGAGATGAGGGGGGAGACAACCACGGTAAGGCCCTCCAGCATCAGGGCCGGAATCTGGTAGCAGATGGACTTCCCCGCTCCGGTGGGCATTACCGCCAGGACATCCTGCCCGGCCATAATGGTCGCGATAACCTCCTCCTGACCGGGCCGGAAGCCGGTATAACCGAAATACCGCTTGAGCACGGCGGCGGGACTCTCCATGGGCGCTGTCATAGCATCACTATACTCAAAACCCGGGTCTTTACCAAGCCCGCAATTTTCGACATACTAGACCTATGAATACGCCGATTGCTTCTATACAAGAAGATAGTCTGACCCGGCTTCTGGTTCCACGCTTTCTTACCTATGTGAAGCTGGCCAGTCCCAGCGACCGCCATGCCGGGGGAACTCCCTCGACGCCGGAACAGTGGGATCTGGCCCGGCTTCTGGCCCAGGAACTGCGGGACCTGGGGCTTTCCCAGGTGGAGCTTACCGCTCACTGCTATGTGATCGCCCGAATCCCGGCGACACCGGGCAGGGAAACGGCTCCGGGTATCGGTTTTTTGGCCCACATGGACGTGTCCCCCGATGCGCCGGGCCGTAACGTGGCGCCGGTCCTGGTGGAACGCTACGACGGCAAGCCTATCAGCCTGGCCGATGGCCTCAGCCTGGACCCCGCAACCGACCCGGAACTGTCCGCTCAGAAGGGACAGGCCATCATTCACACCGACGGCAGGACCCTGCTTGGGGCCGATGACAAGGCGGGGGTGGCCGAGATTATGGCGGCGGCGGAGTACCTCCTGACTAACCCGGATATCGTCCACGGGCCTCTGGAAATCATTTTTACCCCCGACGAGGAAATCGGGGCGGGGCTTGCGGAGTTTCCCCTGGAAAGCATCAGGTCTGTGGTATGCTACACTCTGGACGGCGGGCCCGCCGGGGAGTTCGAGGCCGAGTGCTTTAACGCCTACGAAGCTCTGGTGGCCTTTAAGGGCCGGTCCATTCACCCTGGAACGGCCCGGGGGAAATTGCTCAATGCGGTGACCATGGCCGCCGTTTTTACCGCCATGCTGCCCCGGAACGAGAGCCCCGAGGCTGCCGATGGCCGCTACGGTTTCTACTGCCCCTCGGAAATTCGGGGCGGCCACGAGGAGGCTTCTCTGGAACTGATTATCCGGGACTTCGACATGGCCCAGGTTACGCGGCGGCTGGCCGCTCTTGATGCCTTTGCCCGGGCGGTAGAGGCCCAGTTTCCCGGTGGGGAAATAACGGTGAAGGTAAACCCCCAGTACTACAATATGCGGGACAAGATTGAGGCCCGGCCCGAGGTGCTGGACAAGCTCAGTGCCGCCGCAGAGAATCTCGGTATACCCTTCCATTTCACGCCGATCCGGGGCGGCACCGACGGGTCCCGGCTCACGGAACTGGGCATCCCTACGCCGAACATCTTTACCGGTGGCAATAATTTCCACAGCCGTACCGAGTGGCTGGCGGTGTCCGGCATGGTATCAGCATGCCGGATGATCCTCGAACTTGTCAGACTTTGGGGGCTATAGGGATTATATGGAAACGCTCAATTCTGCTTTTGGGGGACTCATCAAAAAAGCTCTGGTGCAATTCAAAACCGCCCCGCTGATCACGGGAAACAACGTATATCAGAAGGCGGATACCAGGATTTTGCCCTTTGTCGAGGAGATCGTGCAGACTCTGATTCTGCCGGAATCGGGTATCGGGGGGATGGATAGGCTTCGGGAAATCCTGGACAGGGCCCGGGAGGGGAAATCCTGCCTCCTCCTCCTGGAACACTACAGTAATCTGGACCTTCCCTGCTTTCGCTACTTGCTTACCCAGGAGGTGGATCGGGGACAGGAGCTTGCCGATGCCCTGGTAGCCATTGCGGGCATCAAGCTCAGCGAGGAGAACCCTGGCGTTGCAGCCCTTACGAGCGCCTATACCCGGATCGTGATCTACCCCAGCCGTTCCCTCAAGAGCCTCCACGGGACCGATCTGGACAAGAAGCGCTTAGAATTGCTCCGGGCCATCGCTATCAACCGGGCGGCCATGAAGGCTCTGAACGAGGTCAAGCGCCAGGGAAAGCTCATCTTGGTGTTTCCCTCGGGGACCCGCTACCGGCTTTGGGAGCCGAACAGCAAGCGGGGGGTCCGGGAAATTGATTCCTACATTAAATCTTTCGATTACATGTGCATGGTAGCGGTAAACGGGGAGTGTCTCCATGTCCGGGAGGGCGATATGACCGATGATTCTGTCAGCCGGGATATCGTGCGCTTTAGCGCCGGTCCGGTAATACCCTGCGCCGCTTTCCGGGCCACCGCCCTGGCCGGAGCCGGGGAGGATGAGGACCGAAAGCAACGGACCGCCGACGCCATCATGGCCCAGTTGGAGGAACTACACCTGGCCGCCGAGAGCGGACGGCAAGAACTGCTTCAAAAGATGCAGCTATGCGCTTGACAAATTTTTACAGTTATGTTAAGTTGCTCATGTAATTTGTGAAGTAAACATTCCCCGGTTGTGTAATGGTAGCACGGCAGACTCTGGATCTGCTTGTGGGGGTTCAAATCCTCCCTGGGGAACTGTCAAGCCGTTGGCTTGCCCTATGTTTTGGGGAGAAAATTGTTCAGCAATTTTCTCCAAGTCGAAGGATCTGCAATAGAGGTCCTTCGAACGGCCCCTTCGTCTATCGGTTAGGACATGAGATTCTCAATCTTAAAAGAGGAGTTCGATTCTCCTAGGGGCTAGTGAATACGAACGGGGTTTTTCATCGCTTATCTTCCGCGCTGTCTCAGGACGAACGGACTAACCTGTTGGAGAGGCTCAGGGTCCAGCCGGATCTTTCCAACGCACCCCTGTATGAAGAACCGGCGGATGTTCCGGCGGCGGAACTGGAGACGCGGTTTGCGGCCTTGTCCTGGTTTTCCCGCCTCTGGCTGAGTATCCTGAAACTGTTTTCGGGGAAGGCCCCTTACCAGACCTTCCAGGAGCGGGAGATCGCCAAGCTGGGCAAGCTCATCAATGCTAAGGCGCCAGATCTCTACGATTACACTCGGGATCTGTTGCTTCCGGAAATTCAGACCCGGGTTGGCGCCCTGAAAAGCGCGGCCCGGTTCTTTTACTCGGCCCTGGATGGCAGCGTCAACCGGGACAAGGGGGCCTTCTATGCCTTTCTAGGCTCCCTGGAAATGGCAAAAGTCCATGAGCGGCTTTCTACCGGGACCGACCCGCTCTATATCGCAGAGGACAATCCCCAGATAAGCGACGGCGAACTCCGTCAGGCTGTTCTGCGGTCCATGGAAACGGTCCTGGCGGACATTTCCGAGCAGGAACGGGCCGTTATGTATACCCAGGCCCGGTCCCTCAACTGTCTGAAACATCTGGCGAGCTTTCCCTTTGACCGGCTGCTCCGGTCCTTTGCCAAAGATACATCGGGGAGGACGACTTGTAAGGCTTCCCTGGTCAGGGCTTCTCTGGTCCAACTTGGTAACATCCTTGTTTCCCTCAAGAGCATTCCACCAACGAGCCTTTTGGAGTCCATGTTTGTCTTTATTCTCCAGGGCTTTGATGAGCCGGGCTTTGATATTGACGCCGAGACCCGCCGGCTGCATAGCAAGACTGAATTTGCCTTGCAGGCCATTCGGGAGTTTAACCAGAAGACCCCCCTGACCCTAATCATCCGTTGCGTGTCCCAGGACCTGGCCTTTTCCCCGACCCCTATTAGCGGCGGCGAGGATTGGTTTTTGGCTTACCGGGACTATTGGAAGCAGCGGGCGGAGGAGGCCCTGGAAGATTTTTCCCGGAACCGGCGGCGGCAGGATGTCAAAAATATCCTGAATGATTTTCTCCAGGGGACCGAGCTTGTACCTCTGGAAAATATAATCTCCGAGACCAATCCCAAGGGCATCCCCGTGGTGGAATCCCTGAGCCTCTCGTTTTTGAGGACCTTTCACTCGGTAGTCTTTGCGGTTCCCATCAACAAGGTGCTCAGTCCCATACTGATTAACGGGGACTTTATCCGGCGGGAAAACCGGATGGAATTTACCGAGAGCTACAACAGGCTCACCAGGCTTGAAGAGCTGATCAAGCAGCTTGATGATAAGATCGCCCCCAGTGGCGAATGGGGAAGGCGCTACGCCGAGGCCCGGGATAGTATCAGCGCTCCAACGACACGGCACAGCAAGACCCAGCTTGTGCTGGAGGAGGTTTCCGAAACGGCGGCGGAGATAATCACCGGAGCCCGGAACGCTTTAGGCGGGATGGTCAATATCATCGGCGGAATTTTACGGAAGGACCCCAGCGGCAAGTACGATACCCTGGTCAATATGGAGCAGATTATCGCCAAAAACCACAGCTTTCCCGAGGACCTTGCCGGGGCTGCGGCCAAAATGCACCAGGTCCTACAGATTTTACAGGATATCAACCTTTTGGAGTCGTCTTCCCATGCAAGACTTTAAATCAGCCTGGCAGGGCCGCGTCGCCGGCGTACTGAATACCCTCATGGCTGAGGCCGGTCTCCCCGGTTCCCTGGACCCTTCCCAGATTATCGTGGAGCTCCCCCCTAAGCCTGAAATGGGGGACCTGGGCTTCCCCATGTTTGCCTACGCCAGGACCCTCTGCAAGAGCCCGCCCCAGATCGCCCAGCTTGTGGCGGAAAAGCTCTCTGGTACCGGGGCCGGTACGGTCTTCGTACTCGGCCCCTATGTAAACATCCGCCTGGACCGGGGCCAAACGGCGGCGGCGATCCTGGAAGAGGAGGCCCTTGAGCGCCCGAAAACCCTGACCGGGCGGCGCATCATGGTGGAGTTCTCCAGCCCCAATACCAATAAGCCCCTGCATCTGGGGCATTTACGGAACGACGCCCTGGGGGAAAGTATCTCCCGGATTTTGGCGGCCTGCGGGGCCGAGTTGCGGAAGGTCTGCATCATCAACGATAGAGGGGTCCATATTTGTAAATCCATGCTGGCCTACCGGGAGCACGGCAATGGTACCACCCCGGAGACCGAAGGGGTCAAGGGCGATCATTTTGTGGGCCGCTGGTATATCCAGTTCAGCAAGATGGCCGCCGGGGATAAATCCGCCGAAGAACGGGCCCAGGAGATGCTCCGTAAGTGGGAAGCCGGGGACCCGGAGACGGTGGCCCTCTGGAAAAAGATGAACGCCTGGACCGTGGAGGGCATGAAGGAAACCTACCGGCGCACCGGGGTATCCTTTGATCGGTATTACTTTGAAAGCCAGACCTATCTTGTGGGCCGGGCAGAGGTTTTGAAGGGTCTGGACCGGGGTATTTTCTACCGGGAGGCCGATGGTTCTATTCAGATTGACCTCTCTGCGGAAAATCTTGACAAGAAGGTGCTGCTCCGCAAAGACGGCACCTCGATTTACATTACCCAGGATATCGGCACGGCCATCTACCGGCACCAGGACTGGCCCTTTGACCGGCTGGTCTATGTGGTGGGTTCCGAGCAGAACTATCACTTTCAGGTCCTCTTTTCGATTCTGCAAAAACTGGGCTTTGAATGGGCCAAAGACCTCTATCACCTCTCCTACGGCATGGTGAATTTGCCCGAGGGCAGGATGAAGAGCCGGGAAGGCACGGTGGTAGATGCCGACGATCTCATCGACCGTCTACGGGATATGGCTCTGGAGGAGATCCGGGAGAAGGAACGGGAGGAGGCCGTGGGGGACCCCGCCAGCGTGGCGGAACGGATTGCCCTGGGGGCCTTGCACTACTATCTGCTTTCGGCCAGCCCGGCCAAGGATATGCTCTTTGACCCTGAGGAATCCCTCTCGATTAACGGTGACACCGGCCCCTACCTGCAATACATGGGGGCGCGGATCTGCGCCTTGCTCCGCAAGGCTGATGATTCGGCTGTGCCAGGTCCTGGTAATACTCCAGACTATTCCCTTCTCGGCAACGATGAGGAATGGGAGGTTATCAAAGCGGTTGCCGGTTATGGCGAAGCCGTGGCCGAGGCGGCGGACAAGATGGATCCGAGCCTCCTGGCGGCCTATCTCTACCGGCTTTCCCGGGCCTTTAGCCGCTTCTACCACGATTGCCCCATCCTGAACGCCGAAAATCCCGAACTGGCCACCGCCCGCCTGGCCCTCTGCCGTGCCGTGGAGCGGATCCTTCGGGACGCCCTCCAGCTCATCTGCATACCTTTTTTGGAGACCATGTAGGAGCCTTGCTCAATTCACCTAAAGCCGGTAGATTAGAGCCATGAAGTTTCGTTCGACCCGGCAGAAAGACGCCACTCAGGGGGAGGTTTCCTTTAAGGAGGCCCTGCTCCGGTGTCTGCCGCCCGATGGGGGGCTCTATGTGCCGGCTTCTTCCATTGATATGCGGCAATTTTTTCTTTATATGGATGCCGGTACCGCCTACCCGGAACTGGTGGCCACCGCAGCCCCGGCCCTGCTTCAGGGGGAGCTGAACCCTCTTTCCGCCGCTAGGGCAGCCGAGAGCGACTTTGCGCCGGAACTCAGGCAGCTCGACGAGAACTTTTCCCTGCTCTTTCTTGACCGGGGCCCCACGGGGGTCTACAAAGATTTCGGCGTGGCCTTCCTGGCGGCCATTATGGAGGAACTGCTCAAGGACCAGGGTAAGGCGATGATCATTACCGCAGCCCGGGACCATGCGGGGGTGAGTCTCGCCCGCGCCTTTGGGGGCCGGCAGGGCATCACTTCGGTGATTCTCTACCCGGACGGGGAGGTCCACGGTCTGAACCCGGCTTCCTTTGTACCCCATGGCGGCACGATCATCCCCATCCAGGTTCGGGGCTGCTTTGACGACTGCCAGGCGCTGGTCAACGGGATCATCCGGGACGCTTCCTTTGCGGAGCGCCACCGGGTAACCAGCGCCAATACCATCAATGTAGGCCGGTTGCTGCCCCAGGCCTTTTACTACCTCTATGCCTTCATCAAGTTGAAGAAGAGCCTGGTGGGGGATCTGGTTTTCAGTGTGCCCTCGGGGAATTTCGGGAACCTGATCGCCGGGCTCTACGCCTGGAAATTCGGTATGCCCGTGAACGGTTTTATCGCCGCCATGAACGCCAATAATGCCTTGGGGGACTATATTCGGGGCAGGGAGTTTGTGCCCCGGGAGGTTATCCCCACCAACTCACCGGCGCTGGATATGGGCTGCCCCTCAAACTTCGAGCGGTTGGATTCCTTTTACCGGGAATCGCCCTCGGTGATGCGGAACCTCGTCTTTCCCGAATCGGTGGACGACTCGGCCACCCTGGAAACCATGGAGCAGGTCTGGAAGCGTTACGGAGTACTGCTGGACCCCGCCGGCGCGGTGGCCTTTGCCGCAGCCCGGCGCCGGACCCCCTGTCTTGAAGGCGGGGCCCACGTAGTAGTCCTCTGCCCCAGCCACCCTGCCCGGAATCCCGGGCTGGCGGCCCGTATTACCGGCAAAGCTCCCGAGATGCCTCCCCGGCTCATGGCCCTCCGGGACCCCTTTGAGCCTATTGCCCGCATTGATCCTGACCTGGAGGCCCTGGAGGGGGCCATCGCCAGTTGTTGTTAAGACTATAGCTGATGTGTTGAGAGGTATGCTATGGATACTGATATTGTCGATGTGGAGAGCCAGAACCCCGCCGGAGATGCCGCCGTTTCAGTCGACCCTCAGATGGTCCCCAAAGCTCCGGCAGTAACGGCTCCCCAAACAGCCGAACCCGCCGGGGCGGTGGAATCCCTGACCGCCGGGGTTGAAGACGCCGTGGAAAACCTTGAAGAGACCGCCGGCTCCGGGATCGTGGACCTCCTGCAAAGGCTGGGGATTGCCGTGGCGATTCTGGCAGCCGGGGTGTTTGTCATCTGGCTGGTCTGGCGGCTTGTTAAGCGCCTCAACGCCAAGATCAAGACCGATCTCGCTCCGAAGGTCAAACCCCTGTCCTTCAAGAAGGTAAAGCTCCTTTCTGCCAAACAGATTATGGATGTGATAGAGTTTGTGCTCAAGATAATAAAGTACGTGGTTACCGTGTTACTGTTCTACATTACCATTGCGGTGATGTTCAGCCTCTTTCCCCAGACACAATCCCTGGCATCGAATCTCTTTGGCTATATCCTGACGCCCCTCAAAAACATCGGCCTGGGCTTCATCAGCTATATCCCGAACCTGTTCACCATCGTCGTTACCCTGCTGGTAACCCGTTACGTGATCCGGGCCCTCAAGTTTTTTACGATCCAGATAGAAAAGGAAAAGCTCGTACTCCGCGGCTTCTACCCCGATTGGGCCCGGCCCACCTTCAACATCCTGCGGGCCCTGCTCTATGTCTTTACCCTGGCAATTATCTATCCCCTGCTGCCCGGCTCGGACTCCCCGGTCTTCCAGGGGATCTCTATTTTCGCGGGCGTCCTGGTATCCTTTGGTTCAACTTCGGCCATCGGCAATCTGGTGGCGGGGGTGGTGATGACCTATATGCGGCCCTTCAAAATCGGCGACCGGATTCAGATTCAGAACGTTACCGGCTTTGTGGTGGAAAAATCCCTTATGGTGGTCCGGGTTAAGACCCACAAGAACGAGTACGTTACCTTCCCCAATACGATCATCCTGGGTTCCAGCATCATCAACTACAACACCTCTTCTGATGAAGACGAGGAGGGGCTGGTTCTCTACGCGGATATCACCTTTGGCTACAGCACGCCCTGGCAGACGGTCCACCGGGTGCTTATCGACGCGGCCCTGAACACCGAATACGCCCTTAAGACCCCCAAGCCCTTTGTGCTCCAGACCGCCATGGATGATTTTTACTGCCACTATCAGATTAACCTGTACACCAAACGGGCCGACAAGACCCCCGCCATTTATGCGTCCCTGTTCGAGCATATCCAGAACGGCTTCCACGCCGAGCATATTGATATGACCGCCGCCCATTACCGGATCAATATGCCCTTTACCGGCCCCGATGGCGGCGCCTTTGCATTAGGGGCCCCGCCGAGCCTCCCGGCCCCAGTTCCCCGCAGGGGAACTAGTTCCCTGAATAGTGCGCCTGGGGCCACGGACCGTGTTAAGCCGGAACCCCAGGCTGCGAATTAGTCGTCCAGATTGCCGGCAAAATCGCTTGCTTCAATGGCGACTGTATATGCCTTTACCTCGTTGAGCGTCACGGTGAAGTAATAATAATCATTGTTCGCACAGATGGCCGCAACAGCCCACTTCCCTGTGCTGCCCAGCGTTATGTTTACCGAACCACCGGGCGCCAGTGAGCTGTTCAGCAGATTTGAGGCATTATCCAATGAGCCCTCTACATCCGGTTTGTACATAAAAAGGACGGTGAACGTACGGGAAGTTTCATTACGGATTGTCAGGGTGGGTTTGCCGCTGGAGCCGGAACCCGAGCCCCCTCCTCCTGATGAACCCGTGGTTCCCCCTCCCAAAAGGGACCAACAGCCTGAAAGTGAAAGGACCAAGAGTCCCATCACCACGATGCTGCAAAGCAGCCTGAGTACCTTTGCATGCTTTTGCATACAAAACTCCTTTGAGATACCCAATTTCTACAGAAATTGGGTATAGTGTATGTTACGCAGCCCCAGGGACCGCGTTCTTTTATCGCCCTCCAACGGAAGGCGTAAAATACCTACCCGGCGCTAGAAGGACATGCTCATGATGAGCCCGATACCCCAGGACTCATCGGCGAACTTATCCGCATAGATCGTGAACTTGTTATAGATCATGTCAGTATAGAATATAAGCGCCAGCCGCAGGAAGCCCCCGTCCAGGAAGGGGGTAGCGGCATCAGCGCCGCTAAGGCCGATAACCCCGGCGGTACCATAGCCGATGCCAAGGCCGAAAATATCGTAGTAGAGTTCGGCCATGCCCCCCAGCCGGTACTCAATGCTAACACCGGACATGAAGCCCACGCCGGCGGAAGCCTCCCCCATGATACTGAGGCCAAAGTCCCCGAAGCCCAGGCCCAGGCCGGCCTGAAGGTCCAGACCAACGGAGAAGCTGGCAGGGCTGAATCCTCCAAAATAGGTGCCAAAGCTGGCGGGGAACTCATACCGGAACCCGGAATCCCCCGAGCCGGAGCTGCCGGAACCGGAACCGGAGCCCGACCCACCGGAGCCTGAACCGCTTGA
>JAITON010000187.1 GCA_031289935.1 Treponema sp. | reverse complement strand
TGGCTCAAGGATCGCAAAGGGCGGCGGTTAGACTACGACGGCATATCGCATTATCAAAAGATAATAGCCGCGTTGCAATTAACTATTGAGTTGCAGGAACATATAGACGCAATAATCACCTAAAAGCCTCATATATTCGGCTCATCCGGGAAGGGTCCTGGCGGCATTGTCATACCTCCCGCTGCGGGCTATACTCTACCTATGAAGGGACAGAGAAAAAGTTTCCTGGTATGCGCTGCCGCCGGCCTCCTGTGTACGCTCGCGTGCACGCTCTCTGGCTGCGCAGGTCTCACGGAGCTGGCCGGGGAGCTTCTGGCCGGGAGCGCCTTTCGGGAAGAGATCCTGGCGGAATACCGGGACTTTTCCGGCACGGGGTTGCGGATCCGTCAGGTCCTTGGGCCGGAGGGGGAGGAAAACCTGGTCATCAGCCTGGACGAGTATCCCACGCTGGAACTCTGGGCTACCGTCCCGGTAGTACTTGCGGGCCTGCCGGATGGCCGGGAAGGGCGTATTACCATCAGCACCCTGCATTTTCTGGCCCCTAATTTGAACGGCTGGAACGAGTTTGACCGGGAGCTTTCCGGGGCCGGGGTATTCCGTCTGAGCCCGTCCGGGGCCCTGTTCCATCTTGAGGGGGAGCTGGAAGCCCTGGACATTAGCAAGGGGCGCATCCGGCGGAACGATACCCGGGTTACCGGCACCGAGGCCTTGACGGCCCTGCGGAATCGGGACGCCCGGATCGCGGCCCTGGTAGCATGGATGCACCAGTACGGCGGCCCGGGGGCCTCCGTGGCGCCTGCCGCTCCGGAGGACTTTGCCCAGTACTGGCGGCCCATCCTTTTCCCCGAACTGGCCGGAGCCCGGGACCGGAGCCCGGAGGCCGCTGCGGTCTGGACCGGAGAAGCGGCCGAATGGACCTTTGCGGCGGACATCAACTGGAACACGAGTTATACCCGGCGGGTCTTTCCCGAACTGCTTTGGCCGGTCCGGAACTCGGGGAACCTGCTTCGGGACTGGGAAGAGGCCTTCTCCTGGATCTATCTTCAATATAAATGGGATTCTATGGTACAATCTTTGGGTGATCCAATTTTGCTGATAAAAACGAAGTAAACGAGGCGGGCATGGATACAGGCGCAGGATTCTCTTTGCTGGAATTGTTCAATATGGGCGGGGTTTTTATGTGGCCCCTGCTTTTCTTCTCGGTGGCCACGGTGGGTCTCACGGTGGAGCGGCTCATCTATTTTCTGAGCCGCAATCTTTCGATTGATGATATTGCGGAAAAAACCGAGGACTTTATCAAGGCCGGGGATCTTGACGGGGCCCAGGCCTACCTCCTGGGTCTGACCAAGCGGCGGCTCGGGGGGCGCATTCTCCTTACCCTGATAAACCAGGCGAAGGCTTCCGGGCCGGGCAGGATTTCTGAGCACCGGCTGGAAAAGGCGGTGGAGAGCGAGGCCATGGACTGCATCAACGCCCTGGAGGACGGCTTCAACTTCCTCACGGCCCTGGGCTCCCTCTCGCCTCTGACGGGATTTCTGGGGACCGTGTCGGGCATGATCGGCGCCTTCAAATCCATTGCCGAGGCCACGGAGGTGAACGCCCAGATCGTGGCCAACGGTATCTACGAGGCCCTGATTACCACGGTCTTCGGCCTCATCATCGCCATCATCGCCATGGTGGCCCACTCTTTGTTCAGCAACATGGTAGATTCCTTTGCCGCCGAGGTGGAGAAGACCTGCTCGGACCTCATCTTTATCCTGGCTGATAGTAATAGTGATAGCGTACCGGTTCCGGCAACAGTAACAGGGCGCGATACAAGATCGAACCCGAAACGGTACTATTCGACCGACCGCAGGGGGCCGCCCCAGCGGAGGCGAAGGCGTCCATGAGACTGGCACGGAAGCGGCGGGGAGGTTTTGGGGAGACCAGCGCGTCCAGTGATATCGCCTTTCTCCTTATTATCTACTTTCTGGTTATTGCGGGCTTCAATGTAAACAAGGGTTTTTTGATGACCCTCCCCGCCAAGGATTCCAGCCGTTTGATCTTAAAGGAAGATCTGCTGCGTTTTGAACTTGACGATGACGGGAGCCTGCTTTTCCAGGGTGCGGTTATCAGCAGCGGCGAGGTGGAGCGGACTATCCGGTCGGCCACGGCGGCCAACCCTAACCTGGCGGTGATCCTCACCGTATCCCCCCTGGCGCACTGGCAACAGGTGGTGTCCTTTGTAGAGATGGCGCAAAAGCTATCGGTGGATTCCTTCTCCTTTACCATGGCGGAAGCGCGGGGGGGGCCATGAAATTCCGCAAGAAAAAAAAACAATTTATCATCCCCATGAATTCCATGTCCGATGTAGCGTTTCTGCTCCTCATCTTTATCATGCTCGTGGCTCTGATCAATTACCGCCGGGAAGTGAAAATAGACTATCCCGAGGCGGCGGACCCCCCCAAGGTGAGCGTCGAGGAGAACCTGGAGGTCTGGATAGACCGGACCGGGAACATCTATCTGGACGGCGCACCGGGGAATTTAAAGGATGTGGAGAATGCGGTAACGGAACTCTACCTTAACGCCCCGGATACCCGGCTCCACATTATCGCTGACCGGGATGCTCCCTTTGAGCATGTCCACCGGGTACTGGAGATCCTTCAACTGCTCCAGTACCGGGTGGTTAGTTTTGTGGTGAAGGCCGATGCCTAAGCCTAGAACAGCAAAATGGTCAAAAATGGGCCTCGTCTTCCTGGCAGTGGCGGCAGTACATGTGCTGCTCCTCGTTTTTTTTGCCGTCCGGATGGACACGGACCTGAGCGCCCCGGAGCCCCAACCGGTGGTGGTCAAACTGACTGATCTCCGGGAAGATATTCCGCCGCCGCCGGCCCCGCCGGTGGATACGCCGCCCCCTGAAAACGCCGTGGAATCTATCGCGGAGACCATGATTGAGACTGATGAGGTGCCGGAGAACCAGGTGCTGGTGGACCCCGGAACGCTCCGGGAATCGACGGCCTGGGTGCCGGGTCAGACCGGGGGCGGGGAGGAAGACTTTTTACCCATGCACATGGTTTCCGCAGTCCCGGTCTTCCCCGAGAGAGAAATTCTCAGCGCCCTGGTCTATCCCCCTATCGCGCTCCGGGCCGGTATTGAGGCTATCGTGTATTTGGAACTTTTTGTGGACCACGAGGGGAAGATCCGGAATATCGTTGTTCTCAAGGAAGACCCCGAGGGCCGGGGCTTCGGCGAGGCGGCGGTCAGGGCATTCGCGGGCATCCGCTGTAAACCCGCCGAGGCAAACGGCGTCCCCGTGGCCGTGCGCTACCGCTATCCCGTACGCTTCAAGATTAAGTGACGCGGCTAGGGCTTAACCGCCCGGGTGGCGATATACTGGGGAACGTATTCCCGGAGCAATCCCACATTGGCCCGGTCCTCGTAGAGGTCCTGGAGGATAAATCCCGCCCGGATCTGCCCCCCGATTTGTTCCTCCAGACTGTGGCTAAACTGAATCCCCATGTCCTCCTTCCGGCACGTTTCCAGCAGGGCCGGGTCCTTGAGAGGATTGAAGGGGAGCTTGTAGGCCACGGTCAGGGGCAGCCTATCATCATCGGCAAAGAGAAAGTTAAGGCCGTTATCCATGCCGGCCAGAAGTATACCGCCGCTTTTCAGCACCCGGTAACATTCCCGCCAGACATGGTGCACATCTTCTATGTAACAGTTTGATACAGGGTGGAAGATGATATCGAAGCTCCCATCAGCAAAGGGTAGTTTTTCTGTCATATCCGCCCTGACGATATTTATGGAATAGCCCTCCCGCGCAGCAACCATACGCTCCGAAGCAAGCTGCTTTTCCGAGTAATCCAGCACGGTACAGTCCGCGCCCAGGGCCGCAAAAACCGGCATCTGCTGGCCGCCGCCGGAGGCCAGCCCCAGGAGCCGGGCCCCCTTGAGGGGCGGGAACCAGTCCCGCGGCGCCGGTATAATGGGTGTGAGCAGCAGCTCCCAGTCGCCGGCAAGGGCTTTGGCGTAGGTCTCGCGGCTGATGGGACGCCCCCATTCCCAGTCCTCCTCCACCCAGCGGTCAATCGTTTGTGCGTTGATATCGGTATAGTTACGGTCCATGCTACTGCTTCCTGATTTTTTCGTGGTAGAAATAGGACTTGTAGCGGATTTTATGCTCTTGGCAATAGTCCGCGATCTGTTGTTCCAGCATTGCCCAATACCCGGTATTTTTTCCGGTATAGATTTCATTATAAAGGGGCAGTAAAACTGTGTGATGTCTCCGTATGTAGTTTATCACCCGGGGCCGGTAGGCGTCCCGCAGATTGAGGTTTTCAAAGTAAAACATGCGCGTAGAATCCTTGCAGGCATCAAGTATCTCCCGAAAATCGCTAATGCCGGGAAACAAAGGCGAAAGGAATATATAGGTATCAAAACCCTCCTCGTGCAGAGTTCTGATAGCCTTAATGCGGTTTTCGATGCTGGGGGCGCCCGGCTCAATTTGTTTACGGATACCATCGTCCAGGGTATTCAGGGAGACGCCAATTCTGATGTTCGGTATCTCCTTGAACAGGTCCCGGTCCCGAAGTACCAGATCGGACTTAGTCATAATTTCAACATGTACTTCCGTATGGATAAATTGTTTGAGTATCCCCCGGGTGGCCTCAAATTTCCGCTCAAAGGGGTTATAGGCATCGGTGGTGGAGCTCAATACTACGGTCTTCCCCCGGAGCCGGCTCATGTTGATCGCCCGGTCGCACCGTTTTACGTCCAAAAAATCACCCCAGGCTTCCCCGTGGTTGGTAAAGTGCTTCATATACTCCGCATAACAATACATACACTTATGCGGGCAGCCAATGTAGGGATTGATGACATAATCCCCGGCCGGCACCCGGGTCCTGGTGAGGAGGCTGCGCGCCTCGACTTCGTTCACAACTATCATGTTTCGGTTTTCCTGCGACGGCATGAGACCGAGTATTAACTGAGTAGGCATACAATGTCAAGTGAAGGTCTCGGCGGCTCCATCGTCAAGAAACGTGAAAAAACCACTTGACAGATTTTGCCCCGCCGTGCTATAATCCGGCTTGGTTCCCGTCTGCTAACCTTTTTAATCTCCCCAATCCCCCCGTGGCCGCCGCAACCCGGAAAAGCGGTTTGGCGGCGGCCAGGGGCCAGGTAATTTTGAGCCCCGCTCTCGCTTTGTCAGTACCCCGCAAATGGAGTTTTGCGGAGCAAAACTCCGAGGCAACCCGCAGGGTTGCCAGGGCGCAGCCTTTGCCAGTTTCC
The DNA here is from genome assembly GCA_031289935.1 of Treponema sp. Lineage (GTDB taxonomy): Bacteria > Spirochaetota > Spirochaetia > Treponematales > Breznakiellaceae > JAITON01. Next base: position 1,514 of record JAITON010000187.1, on the reverse strand, counting down.
CGCTCATCTTCACGCTTTTTGCGTTTCACCCTATACCGTCAATTTTAACCTCAAGAATAAGGCTGTTATTCTCAAGAATAAGCCCGCTATTCCATGGGATAAGACCCTTATCCCTAAGGATAAGGCCGCTATCCCTAAGGATAAGACCCTTATCCTCAAGGATAAGACCCTTATCCCCAAGGATAAGACCCTTATCCCCTGGAATAAGGCCGCTATCCCCCCGAATAAGCGCTATAGGGCGGTGTGTCCGCCTGAAAATCTATACCAAGAGGAGTTTTTTATGAGCAGTTACATCCCTACCAAAGAAGCGGACTTTTTGGACTGGAGCGCCAACCTTATCACCGTCTCCAAAGCCAATATTGCCGAATGGAACCTGCCGGAGGCGCAGTTGGCGGCCATTGAAACCCTGCACAACGAGGCCAAGGCCCTGCACGAAAAGTGCAAGACCGCAGCCTACACCAGGCTGGACATGCAGGCCAAGAACGAAAAGCTGAAGGCCCTCAAAAAGGACGAGGAGGTCTTTGTCCGCAACAACTTGCAGAACAACGACGCCATGACGGACAACGGCCGGGCGGCCCTGCGCATCCCGATATACGACCGGAACCCCACGCCCCACCCCGGGCTGTCCACGGTTCCCTATATGAAGGTGCTCACCCCCCTGCCCCGGATCATAGAGATCCGGTTCCGCGTGGGCAACGCGGCCCGCTGGGGCAAGCCCGAATACGCCCACGGCCTGGAGTGCTGCTGGATCATCGCCGAAAGCCCCCCGGCAAAAATCGAGGACCTGCTGCACTCGGAGTTCTCCACCCGTACGCCCCTGAAACTGGCCTTCGACGAGGACCAGCGGGGCAAGCGCATCTACTTTGCGGCCCGCTGGGAAAACGGCACGGTAAAGAAGGGGCCCTGGAGCGATATTTTCAGCGCGGTGATCCCCTAACGGCGGGGGGATTGAGTTTGTAAAGCAAGAACACTACACGGAGTTCTGGTGGAATAACCGTTGGTTATCGGCTCCGGTGGTTTCTGAATATATTATGGAGGTGTATTTTGAAAAAAGTACATGCGTTTATTGCACTTATGGGGCTGATTGCCCTGGCGATGATTTTCGTAAGCTGCGGGTCAACCATACCTGATGAGTCATTAACAACATTTGTGGGGGTCTATTCATTTACCAATAGTTCTACTTCTGATGTTACGATTACCATCAGTAGCGAAGCGGGAACGGTAGTAGCGGCAAGTACTACCGCCACGGTGAGCGACGTGAAAAATTTTACCCTTAAGACGTTACAAGTTGCGAGTTTTACAGACGGCCCTGACACCGTAAAATTTACCGCTAAATCGGCGGGCAGCGTCAAGATTGCTTCAAAGAATCTTGGTAGTGTAATCTTCATGAACAAGTAGCGGTTTGCCCGTAGCTTTTACGGGCAAATAACCAACGGCCTTTTTAAGCCTGTTTCAGGGGTCCACCAGCCTGGAACAGGCTTTTTTTGCGGGCCTTTGACCGGGGCGGCAGCCGG
>JAITON010000139.1 GCA_031289935.1 Treponema sp. | reverse complement strand
GGCAAAGACAAAGACAAAGGCAGCCGGGGACCGGGAGGCGAAGAAGAAGATCGTCCTGGCCTATTCGGGCGGGCTGGACACCACGGTAATCATCCCCTGGCTCAAGGAAAACTACAACTGCGACATTGTGGCGGTCTGTGTAGATGTGGGTCAGGAGGCGGATTGGAAGACCATCAAGCAGCGGGCCCTGGATACGGGGGCTTCTTCCTGCGTGGTGGCGAATGTGCAGAAGGAGTATGTGGAGGACTACCTCTGGCCCTTCCTCAAGGCCGGGGCGGTCTATGAGGACAAGTACCTTCTGGGGACGGCCACGGCGCGGCCGCTCATCGCCAAGGTGCTGGCGGAGGTGGCCCGGAAAGAAAAGGCCGCCGCCATCGCCCACGGGGCCACGGGCAAAGGGAACGACCAGATCCGCTTCGACCTGGGGATCATGGCCCTGGCGCCGGGGCTGGAGATCATCGCCCCCTGGCGGACCTGGCGGATCAAGAGCCGGGAAGAGGAGATCCGCTACCTGCAACGGCGGAAGATTCCCGTGCCCATGAAGAAGAAGGAAAGTTACAGCCGGGACGACAACCTCTGGCACATCTCCCACGAGGGGCTGGAGCTGGAGGACCCCGCCAATGAGCCCAGCCTGGGCCGGATGCTCAAGATGACGGTACTGCCGGAAAAGGCGCCCAACAAGGCGGAATATGTGGAGCTTGAGTTTGAGCAGGGCATCCCCAGGGCGCTCAACGGGGAAAAGCTCGGCGGCGTAGCCCTGATTAAGGCTCTGAACGGGATCGGCGGCCGGAACGGCATCGGTATCACGGACCTGGTGGAAAACCGGGTGGTGGGCATGAAGAGCCGGGGGGTCTACGAGACGCCCGGCGGCACGATCCTCTGCTACGCCCACGGGGAACTGGAACGCATCTGCCTGGACCGGCAGACCTACGCCTGCAAGCAGCAGCTGGCCCTGAAGCTGGCGGAAATTATCTACGGCGGTCTCTGGTTCACCCCTCTGCGGGAGGCGCTCCAGGCCTTTGTGGACACGACCCAGCGGACGGTGAGCGGCAAGGTGCGGGTCAAGCTCTACAAGGGTTCGATCCGCTCCGCCGGGGTAGAGTCGCCTTATTCGCTCTACAACGCCGGTATTGCCAGCTTTACCACCGGGGAGCTTTACGACCACGCCGATGCCCAGGGCTTTATCCGGCTCTACGGCCTGCCCGTGCGGGTCCGCTCCCTCATGGAGACGGGGCGGTGACCTATATATCACCGGCACGGCGGATACCCGCCAACTCCTGGCGGATACCTTGATATATCCTCAGGTTACTCTATTATGATGATAATGCGAGAAAAGAGGTCAAAAAATGATAGAAGAGTTTTTTAGCGGCTTTGCTCTGCTGATCGCTTACTTTGTGGTATTTGCCTTGTGCGCCTTATTACTGCGCAAACTGGTCAAGGTGCCGTCCGAGCTGTTTCGCAAGACCTTACATCTCATTGCGCTCGGTTCGCTCCTGGTATGGGTGTATGCCTTCCGTACCTGGTGGGTGTCGGCCCTTGCGGCCCTGGTGTTCATTGTCCTGGTCTTCCCGGCACTCGCGCTGGCAGAGCGGATTAAAGGCTACTCGAAACTGCTCACGGAGCGCAAACAGGGCGAGATAAAAAGCAGCCTGGTCATCGTGTTCGGCATGTTCGGGCTGATGATTGCCCTCTGCTGGGGCTGGCTTGGTGATAAGGGGCTTGTGCTTGCCTGTGTATTTGCCTGGGGTTTTGGTGATGGAGCGGCGGCCCTGGTCGGTAAACGCTTCGGGCGGCATGTGCTTGAGGGCCGGATGATTGAGGGCCGCAAGAGTGTGGAGGGAAGCCTCGCGATGCTTGCCGTATCCTTTGTGTCGGTTATCACCGTATTATTGCTCCGGGGGGGCCTGCAATGGTACGGCTATGTACCCATCGCGGCGATTGCTGCGGTGGTTTGCACGGTCGTAGAACTGTACACGCTCAAGGGCTTTGATACCATAACCTGTCCCTTTGCAGCAGCGGCGGTAATCATTCCCCTGGTGCAGGTGTGGGGAACCAGCGCCCGGTGAAACCAAGCCGGGAGAACGTCCCCCCAGGGGAGAACGTCCCCCCAGGGGAACGCGTTCCAGGGGAACGCACCCTGCTTGCGTCCGTGGTGATGAGTTCACCCGGGCCTATCGTGGTCGGTATCGGGCTCTTGCTCGGCAGGTCCTCTACCCAGCTTGCTGATTTTATCCGCCGTACCGCAGAACTCGCCGCGATTATCATCTCCTGGATCGTGTTCCGCATTACCGCCAAGGCTGGCGCGGAAGATGCGGCGCACAAGGCGAGGCTCGAAGGTATGGCCAACCTGGGGGTCGGCGCGGCCATGTGTCTGAGCGGCGCGGTCATGCTGCTGATAGTCTTTCTGTCGCCGGAGGCTGAGAAAGGCAATGTGATACCCGGTCTTGTCATAGCCATCCTGGGGGTTAGCGCCAATACATGGTTTTGGCTCAGATACCGCAAACTGGACCGGGCCAGGCCCAACGCAATCCTGGCGGTGCAAAGCAGGCTCTATCGCGCCAAGTCTCTGGTAGACGCCTGTGTAACCCTGGCGCTGGGGGTCGTTGCGATTGCCCCCGCTTCCAGAGCCGCGCATTATATGGATATCGGGGGCTCGGTAGCGGTGGCGGTCTATTTGATCCTTAGCGGCGCGATGACGCTTCGCGGTAAGCCTGCCAAGGGAAATACCTGATACTCTCATGCAGGAAGTAACAGGGGCCTATACGAGGCCGCGTCCGCTTGTGCTTATCATCATTCTGTGCTACACTTATCCGTATAGCATGAAACAGGAGACAGACTATGGCTTCGAAGCAAGGTATCGACCTGAACAAGCGGCAAATCGGCGTGGTAGTCCCGGTTGGGGCCTTGCGGGGGAAAAACAGCATCGGGGTAGGGGAATTTCCGGACCTGGTGGAGTTTGCCGGTCTCTGCGCCAAGTTGGGGCTGGGGCTTATTCAGCTTTTGCCCGTGAACGATACAGGCTCCTGGAGCTCGCCTTACTTTGCCATCACGGTCTTTGCCCTCCATCCCATCTATCTGCGGATCGCCGACCTGCCGGAGGTAAAGGGCGCCGGGACCTACACCAGACAGCTCGAGGCGCTGGCCCTTCAGTTTGATAAGCTGACCCGCTTCCCCTTCGAGAAGATTTTCCGGGCCAAGCTGGGCATCCTCCATCAGATTTATGATGATAACCGGGCCGCCATCGCCAGGAAGGCCGCTCCCGGGGGCAGCCTGGCCAGGTGGATCGACGAGAATCCCTGGGTGCAGGAGTACGCCGTGTACCGGCGGCTCAAGGACGGCCACGGGGAGAAGAGCTGGCAGGAGTGGGGGGACCATCAGGATACCGGCAAGGCGGATATCGAGGCCCTCTGGCAGGAGCCCGGGCTCCGGGGGGAACATCTCTTTTATGTGTGGGTCCAGGAGGCCCTGGATGCCCAGTTCCGGGCCGCGGCCAAGGCCGTGCGGGACCAGGGTATCATCCTGGAGGGGGATCTCCCCATCCTGATCAACGAGGATAGTTGCGACGTATGGGCCCACCGGGACTATTTCCGGCTGGACCTTTCCGCCGGAGCGCCCCCGGATATGTACAGCCCCGAGGGCCAGAACTGGGGCTTCCCCCTCTACAACTGGGAGGCCCTGGCGAAAAATGACTTTGACTGGTGGCGGAACCGTCTCAGGAACGCGGGGAAGTACTTTGCCGCCTGCCGGATCGACCACGTGCTGGGCTTTTTCCGCATCTGGGCCACGGGCCGGCGGGATAGTTCCAGCGCTCTGGGCCGTTTTATCCCCTATGTGCCGGTAAAGCGCGGGGACCTGGCCGGTCTGGGCTGGGACCAGGGTCGTATCCACTGGGCCTCCCGGCCCCATATCTCCACGGCCGAAGTCTGGGACGCCCTTCGGGACGCGCTCCAGGACGCGCTCCGGGACGGGTCCTTTACCGGGGAGGATATCGCCCTGGAGGCTGGGCGGGTCTTTAGCCTGGGCCTGGACCGTATCGGTAACGAGGAACTCTGGCTTTTCAAGGAGACGGTCAAAGGCGAAAAAGATATCGCCGCCCTGGGTCTGCACCCCGCCGCAGCCGCCTTCCTCTGCCAGGCCTGGCGTGACCGGCTCTTTCTGGAATACGAGCCGGGGTTTTTCTTCCCCACCTGGTTCTACCGGTCCAGCCGGGCCTACGCCTCTCTTTCTGATGAGGAGCGGGACCGTCTGGAAGCCCTGCTGGAAAAGCGCCGGGTTGAATCGGAGAAAATCTGGGAAGCCGGGGGCGAAAAGCTCCTCGCCATGCTCTGCGAGTCCTCCGCCATGCTGCCCTGCGCCGAAGACCTGGGGGCCGTGCCGGACTGCGTGCCCCGGGTCCTGTCCAAGCTCCATATCCTGGGCCTCCGGGTAGTCCGCTGGTTCCGGGACTGGGACCAGCCGGGGGAACCCTACGTACCCTTTGATGAATATCCAGAGCTCTCGGTCTGCACCCCGGCGGTCCACGACAGTTCCACCCTGCGGGAATGGTGGGAACGGGAGGCCGGCCAGGACCTGTTCTGCCGTCTTATCGGCGTGCCCTCCCTGCCCAAGGTCTACAACCCCGGCGCGGCCAAAACCATCCTCCAGAAGATTGCCGCATCGGCGTCCCGGTTCAGAGTCTTCCAGATTCAGGATCTGCTGCACCTTTCCCCCACCTGGTATGCTGAAGACTGCGCCTCCGAGCGGGTCAACGTGCCGGGCAGCCTTGATGACTTCAACTGGACCTACCGTTTGCCCGCGTCCCTGGCGGATATCGCCGCCGACGGGGCCTTTGTCCAGGCCGTGCAGGAGCTTGCCGCGGTAAAGCCCGTCCAGGCCGTCCGGGGGGCTGAGCTCCGGGCTCGGAGCTGAGCTTCGGGCCGGGGGCTGAGCTTCGGGCTCGGCGGCTGAACCAGGTTGTTGATGGGGGGCGCAGGGTATGCCCCTTGGGGCGGCCCGGTATCCTGAGCCAAATACCTGCCGGGTTTCCCGGGCTTCTTTTCCTTCAAACTGATACCTGGCCGTTTCCGCCGGGCAGGACCCTATCACCAGCGCGCGGGAGCCGGAAGGCGGGGAGCCGGGGGCATCAGAAACGCCGTACGTTTTGCCTAAAAACGCCGCAGGTTTTGCCCAGAAACGCCGCAGGTTTTCCCCAAAACCCCACAGGTTTTGCTCAGAAACGCCGTATGGTTTATCTAAAAACACCGTACGTTTTTTCAGAAACGCCGCAGGTTTTGCCCAAAACCCCTGTACGTTTTGCTCAGAAACGCCGTAGGTTTTGCCAAAAACCCCGCACGTTTTTTCAAAAACACCGCACGTTTTCTCTAAAAACCCCGTACGTTTTTTCAAAAACGCCGCAGGTTTTACCCAAAAACACCGTAGGTTTTGCCAAAAACCCCGTACGTTTTTCTTAGAAACACCGTACGTTTTTTCAGAAA
>JAITON010000129.1 GCA_031289935.1 Treponema sp. | reverse complement strand
CTTATGCCACTCCCCGCATCCGCCCTTTCATGCTATGCTCATGGAGGGGTACATTATGCAGGCAATCATGGAAACGATCTTTGATATCGGGTATTTGGTAACGGTCATCATCCTGGGGGTGTTGATCATCAAAAAGGCGGGGGCGCAGGGGCGGGAGATTCTGCTTTTCGGTATTATGACCGTGCTTTTGGGCTGCGGAGACGCCTTCCACCTGGTTCCCCGGGTCTATTCCCTCTGGACCGGCGACTTCGAGGCCAACGCGGCGGCCCTGGGCGCCGGTAAGCTCGTGACCTCTATCACCATGACCGTTTTCTACACGCTCCTCTTCGAGGTCTGGCGGCGGCATTACGGAGCCAGGCGCGGCGCGGCCCTGAGTCTGGCGGTCTATGGGCTGGCGGTGGTACGGATCGGCCTCTGCCTCTTCCCCCAGAATGAGTGGCTCAACTACGATGCGCCCCTTTCCTGGGGCATTTACCGGAACATTCCCTTTGCGCTCCTGGGTCTTTTGATGATCATGCTCTTTGTCCGGGAGGGCGGCAAAAAACGGGATGCTTACCGCTGGATGTGGCTGGCCGTCAGCCTGAGCTTCGCCTTCTATATTCCCGTGGTACTCTGGGCCGATACCTGGCCCCTCATCGGCATGCTCATGATCCCCAAGACCTGCGCCTATGTATGGATCGTGGTCATGGGCTGGAAAAACACTTCAGGTTAACCAAAAAAAGGCCGTTCCGGCAATAGCCGGAACGGCGCCTTCCTCTGCAAACCGCCCGGTTTCCCAGGCGGCCTGCCCGAGAGCTTCCGCGGCCATATTTGGCCGGGAAACTCCAGGAACAATCGACCCTTACTTTACTGTAAGAGCTGGAGCACGGTTTGACCCCGCTGATTGGCCTGAGCCAACATCGCGGTCCCGGCCTGGTTAAGGATCTGGTTCTTGGTATAAGCAACCATTTCATTCGCCATGTCGGTATCGCGGATACGGGATTCGGCGGCCTGTAAGTTCTCGGCGCCGATGTCAATCCCGTTGACCGCATGCTCCAAACGATTCTGGTAGGCGCCGAGATCGGCGCGCTGCTTGTTGATCCGTTTGATCGCTTCGTCGAGGGTCCCAATGGCACGATTGGAGTTGTCCATATCGGTCAACTCAAGAATCCTATCGTCACCGACGCCCCGGACCCCAAGGCCCTTCGCCGTCATGGTGCCGATAAACACCTGTTCCCGCTGATCCATATTGGCTCCGATATGGAACCACATGGAAGCGGTAACCACATTTTCCCCAGAATTCTGGGCGAAACGGCCGGTCAGCAGGTTCATCCCGTTGAACTGGGCGTGGGACGCAATCCGATCAACTTCGTCAATCAATTGAGAGACTTCGATCTGGATGTAGGTCCGGTCCTCTTCGGTATAGATACCGTTGGACGACTGCACCGCCAGCTCACGGATCCGCTGGATGATATCTTCGGTTTCCTGGAGATAGCCTTCCGTAGTCTGGATGAACGAGATACCGTTCTGGGCGTTGGTAGACGCCTGATTCAAACCACGAATTTGGCTTCGCATCTTTTCAGAAACAGCGAGCCCCGAAGCATCATCACTTGCCCGGTTGATCCGCATGCCGCTCGACAGTTTCTCCATGTTCTTGTCCAGACTGATCTGGGTAACATTGAGGGACCTGTCGGCGTACATAGCACTAAGGTTGTGATTAATGATCATATACACTCCTTTGGAAATTCCGGCATTGCCATCCCTATGACAGCGCCGCCGCGGCATCCATGCCGTTCGTTTTTTGGGCCCCACAACGTGGAAGCCCGGTGCCATTTGACCCCTCAACCCAGCCGTTCCTGGAAGGGTGAGGGAGAATCAGGCCCGGTTTTTGGCCAAACCCGATTCTTCCCCGGACTTTCCCCAGGAGGCCCAACGGGCGCATAGTTCAAATCCGGTTTCATTATTAATATCGGTGTTAGGAAAAAGAGCTTTAGCGATTTTTTTACAAGCCCGCGTTTTTTTACAGCCCTAGGGCCTGTTCCAGCGCCTTCCGGGGGTCTTTTTTGGCCGCAGCGGAACGGTTCAGGCTCTCGGCCGCAGCAATAAATTGGGGCAGGTCCCGGCCGGAGCGCTCGTAGAGGTCCCGGTAGAACTTGTTTTCCCCGTAATAGAGCCGGTAAAGCTCCAGGTAGGCGTTGTTTATCTCCATGGTGGCAAATCCCCGGTAATTGTCCCGGCGGAACATCGTTTCGTATTCCGCCAGAAATCGCTCCTGGGCCGCCTTGATAACCGCCGCCTTCTGCACCGGCAATTCTTCTGCGGTCGGGCCTTGTCCAACAGCATAATCAGCATAGAGAACCTCAAGCTCGGCAATCAGCTCTTGGAGAAAGGCCACAAAAGCGGTGCTATCGGCTTGGGAATCTTCCATTTCCCGGTATTCCCCGGAATCCACGCCGAAGGTTTCGATGATATAGAGCCGGGCCCCTTCGCTACCCACAAATTCGGCCAGTTCCTCGTCAAACTGGGTCTGCCCGCTGATAAAGACCGTGGCGTGGAGCAGCTCGTGAATCAGCAAGTTCGCCAATTGATAGGCGGAATATTCCCGCATGTAGGAATACAGGGGATCCTGGAACCAGCCCAGGGTGCTAAAGGCGTCCACCCCACGGATCCACACGTCCAGACCCTTGGCACGGAGTTTCTCCGCCTCTTTCCGGGCGTCTTCCACATTGAAAAATCCCTTGTAAGGCATCTTTCCCACGATAGGAAACCACCATTCGTAGCGGGTAAAGGAATCCGGAGCGCAGGCGGAAACCACCGCGGCCAGATAGTCCCGGTCAAGCTCCACAAACCTGGTATAGTTCTTACTTTCCTTGAGCCCCAGCTTTTCCATAGCGAAGCGGCGAATATCCAGGACCCGCCCCACAAAATGATGATTTTCCACCGGGACGCCCTCTTCCAGGAGGCTTTCCAGAGGAACCGCCCGTCCCAGATAACTCAGCAGGGTCGTCCCCTGGGTCAAGGTATAGCAGCCGGAAAAGAGCAGAAAGGCCGCCAGCAAAAACCCCGCCGATGCCGCTACTGGCAGCGGAGAAGCAAACAATCTCCGGTCCCTTGTCTCCACGCTATTTCTCATATCGTTTGTTGCTCCTTTGCAACCTGATGGGCAAAACCGGCAGGCTCCTAGCCCACCCGGCACTGAGAGCAACCCAGGACATGCACATGGGAACGCCCTGGCTGGTCGAACATTCGGGCGATCAAGTATTCACCGTCCCGAAGCACCGCCCCACAGACCGGGCAGCGCCGTTTCCGGAGCCCTTCAAGACAGTACACACAACCCTTAACGTGTACCAGCCGCCCAAGTTGAGGGTCTCCAGGGTACACGGCGGATTTGACCTGCTCCCCATGTTCCAGCCTGGCGGAACAGACCGGGCAGTATCGCGCCTCGGCCCCCCGCACCAGACCGGGCCCTGAATCAGGCGGCGGCGCAGTTCCTGGCTGGGGCCTAGACTGCCGCCATGGCTGCTTCCCCGATCCTTTAACCCGGCCCGTGTGGTATCTCCACGGCGTACCAGCCCCCGTGAATAACCCATAGCCCAGCAGGAGCAGTATAACCACCACAAGCACAAAACCCAAGACCCCCAAAAACGTCTCCACGGGCACTCCTTCCGCTTACCGAGTATTGCTTTTCCTGTTATAATCAAACCGTGGCCGTATTATACATCATCGGGACCCCCATCGGGAACCTGGGGGATATCAGCCTCCGGGCCGTGGAAAGCTTCAAGGCTGCGAACCTCGTAGCCTGCGAGGACACCCGGCACACCCTCAAGCTCCTCTCCCACCTGGGAATTCGGACCAGGCTCCTCTCCTGTAGAGCTCAGAACGAAGAAACCGCCGCAACCAAGCTCATCGCCGCTCTGGACGCCGGCCAGACCGTGGCCTATGCCAGCGACGCAGGCACCCCGGCCCTGAGCGACCCCGGTGCGGTCCTGGCCCGGAAAGCCGCTGCGGCAGGGCACCAGGTTATCCCCATACCGGGACCCTCAGCCTTCGCCGCCCTGGTCAGCGTGGCAGGCGGTAGGGACAAGACCATCGTTTTCGAGGGTTTCCTTTCGCCCAAGGCCGGCCGCCGCCGCTCCCGGCTCCGGGAACTCATGGCCCTGGACGCTGCCTTCGTCCTCTATGAATCACCCTTCCGCATCCTCAAGCTTTTGGAGGACCTTGCCGAAATAGATAGAGAACGATATATTTGCGTGGGGAGGGAAATGACCAAGCTGCATGAAGAGTACCTGCGGGGTTCTGTAGCCGGGATCAAATTAGTTTTGGCGGGAAAAGACCGCCAATTAGGGGAATTTTCGGTGTATGTATCTGGAAAAAAAACTGAATAAGGTGTAAACTTTTAAGAGCGATATACCGATAATAAGGAAAGGTAGGATATGAGTATGACGATCGACAGGATTAACCCCATAGATCCCATTCAGCCCGGCAAGAAACCCGGTCAAACCGGGCGGGTCGAGCCCCAGCGGGATGATTCCATCTCCCTTTCCCGGGAGGCCGTGGAGAAAAGTGAGCTATACCGGGTCCAGGAGCTGGTTGCCGCCGCCCCCGATGTACGGCTGGACCGTATTGAAGAGCTCCGGCAGAAGATTAACGATCCGTCATACCTCAACGAGGCGGTTATCCGGGCCACGGCGGACAAAATTCTGGATGCCTTCGTCCTGTAGTTCATTTCTCGCCGGTTTTTCGGCTGATAGAAAGGCGGCGCCCAGGGAAAATCTCCCGGGGGCCGCCTTTTTTGTTTAAGGCGGTGGTAAATGGTACCCATCGACAACCTGGAACGGCTCCCACGGTCTCTCCGGCTGCGAAAGATCGCCAA
>JAITON010000118.1 GCA_031289935.1 Treponema sp. | reverse complement strand
CTCCAAGCAATCCGCCGCAGGCGGATTGCAGCGGTCTACTGACCGCAGGCCGCCTCCAGGCATAGCTTGCTATGCAGGGGGGCGGCTTTTTTGTGGGCGGAGGCGCAGGGGGCTGCCCCAGAGGGCTACCCCAGAGGGGCTACCCCCTGGGGCGGTCTCTATTCTCTATCCATCTACTTGACCCATTCTGAAAGATATGGTACATTTTCCTATATTTGAATGATTGTTCAATAATTCATCTGTTCAATCGTTAAAATATAAAGGACGGATACCATGGAAACAAACCGGGCGGCTTCGATAGTCGTTTTTCATCAGGATCGGGTGGAAGAGGCGACGGAGAGCCTGCCGCCTCAGCGGGATTTGGAGAATCTGGGGGAATTTTTCAAGGTTCTTACCGACTCAACCCGGCTCAAGATACTCTACGCCCTGGGCGCGGGGGAACTCTGCGTCTTCGACCTTTCGGTCTGCGTGGGGGCGGGGGTCTCTTCGGTAAGCCACCACCTGGCAGCCCTCAAGCGGGTCAGGCTGGTTAAGGCCCGGCGGGATGGCCGGATCATCTATTATTCCCTGGACGACGAGCATGTCAAAGCCATCATCCAGCTTGCCCTGGCCCATCTGGGAGAATGATGATGAAAGACGGCGAATACGATGATGATTGCTGCGATTGCTGCCACGATGAGCGTGACCGGGACGAGGCTGCTACGGGCCGTTTGATACGCTTCGGCCTCTACGCGCTGCCGGTCAAACGGCTGGCTGTCTTTGCGGGGGCCCTGGTTCTCTGGGCTGCGGGGATCGTTCTGCTGAAATGGGGACCCCCAAGCGGCATCCTCCGGTATATACCTCTGGCGCCCTTTCTTGCCGCCTACGCTTTGGCCGGGTTCCCGGTGCTGAGAAAGGCCCTACAGGGTATTTTGCGGGGAAAGGCCCTGGATGAAAACTTCCTCATGGCCATTGCCACCATCGGCGCTTTTGCGGTGGGGGAGTGGGAAGAGGCTGTGGGGGTGATGATCTTCTATATGATTGGCGAGCTGGTGCAGGATGCGGCGGTGGAAAAGTCCCGGCGGTCCATCAAAGCCTTGCTGTCCCTGAAACCCGACACTGCCCGAGTTCGGGAGGGTAATACCTGGGCTGAGGTTGCCGCTGATACCGTGACGCCCGGTACCCTCATCCTGGTGCGGCCTGGAGAGCGCGTCCCCCTGGACGGTATCGTTGTGGAAGGGGAGGGGGCTATCGACGAATCGGCCCTTACCGGCGAGTCCCGGCCTTTGGTCTGCAAGTCCGGGGATGAGGTCCATTCCGGGACGGTCTCCCTGGAAGGGGTGCTCACTATCCGTAGCACCAAGACTGCGGATAACTCCACTGTCGCCCGGATTATCAGCCTGGTGGAATCCGCCCGGGAGGCTAAGGCAAAGCCGGAACGCTTTATCACCGCCTTTGCCCGGCGTTATACACCCGCCGTAGTGGCCGGGGCTCTGCTCCTGGCCCTGATCCCGCCCCTGCTCATTCCCGGCGCGTCCTTTGCCGACTGGGTCTACCGGGCCCTGATCCTGCTGGTTATCTCCTGCCCCTGCGCCCTGGTAGTGAGCATCCCCCTGGGCTACTTCGCTGGGATTGGCGGCCTTTCCCGCCGGGGAGTCATGGTAAAGGGGGCCGCCAGCCTGGATACGCTCAGGAAAGCCCGGTTCGTGGCTTTTGACAAGACCGGTACTCTGACCCAGGGCACGTTTGAGGTGACGGCTCTGGAGCCTGCCCCCGGAACGGACCCCCGGCAACTCCTGGAAACCGCTGCCCTGGCGGAGGCCGAGTCAAACCACCCCATCGCTACGGCCATCCGTCGCCATGCTGCCGAACAAGGCGCAGTACCTGGCGCTACGGCGCCAAGCGCTACGGCGCCAAGCGCTACGGCGCCAAGCGCTACGGCGCCGGGCGCTATTGGCCGCCGGGAAATCGCCGGCATGGGTCTGGAAGTACGGCTCCCCGGAGACTTCTGCATTCTGGCTGGGAGTGGCCGTTTCCTGGAATCCCAGGGCGTCCATATTCCCCCGTCCCTATCCTTCGCTTCTCATGCCGCCGATAGTGCTGTGTATGTGGCTCAGGACGGCCGCTACCTTGGCCGCGTCCTCATTGGCGATACCGACCGGGAGGGGGCCGCCGAGGCCGTCCGCCGGATCAAGGAACTGGGGGTGGAAGAGACTTTGATGCTCTCAGGCGATGCCCAGGGGCCTGTCCGGGCGGCGGCCCGGCGGCTGGGTATTTCCACCGTCAAAGCAGAGCTGCTGCCTGGGGACAAGCTTGCCGAAGTGGAGGCTCTCACGAGCCGGGGGACCACGGTCTTTGTAGGGGACGGTATCAACGACGCCCCGGTTCTGGCCCGGGCGGACGTGGGCATCGCCATGGGCTCCGGGGCGGATGTGGCGGTAGAGGCGGCGGATATTATCATCATGACTGGAGACCCCCGGCGGGTGCCCGAGGCCATTGAGGGAGCCCGGCGTATCCGGCGCATTGTTATCGGCAATACGGTCCTGGCCCTGGTCGCCAAGGCTATTTTTATCGTTCTGGCTGTTCTGGGTCTGGCTAACATGTGGCTGGCCCTCTTTGCCGACGTGGGAGTGGCCCTTCTGGCGATCCTCAACTCGGCCCGGGCCCTTGGGAAGCGCTAAAATAGAGCTTGCGTACTATCGTGTTTTATGCTAGGGTATTAACGATACGCGCCGGCGTGGTGGAACGGTAGACACGGCAGACTCAAAATCTGCTGTCCGCGAGGATGTAAGAGTTCAAGTCTCTTCGCCGGTATCACCAAACCCTTCGGGTTTGGCCTCTATAAATTATCCCTGGAAAAGTCTCCGGCACTCGTAGTAGAAACGTTTCTCCCCGGCTGCACCCATGGAAAAGCTTTTTCGGGGTAGGGGACCCGAGCGAGCCACGGTCCCGAAGAGACCGCGTTTCTGTACCGGCGGGAGGAGGATGCCCAGCGCAGAGGACCCCGCAACAATCCTGAAAAGCTCGTCCTCCCCGTGGATATAGTCGATGGAAGCCGCAGGCCGGTCCTCTGTAAGACGGTCCAGCAGAGGTTGCAGGTCCGCAGTGGCGATGCCTGCCGCACCGTATTCCGCCAGCAGGATCTTCCCCCTGGTGATAAGACCGATGCGGGTCTGCCCCAGAGCCGTGCCCTCTCCCACGAGCCGGGACAGTTCTGCCCGGTCATCGATGTATCGATGGCTGAATTCCGGCAGCACTCTCAGGGCTTCCAGCGTTTCTTCCACACGGATACCGAAAAGGACCCGGTGGATGGGCTCAAAGCCGATCCCCGGATCGTAGAGGTTCTCGATTTCCACCAGGGCCCAGCGGGCCGGGTGATCCATATCCCCGGGGTGAGCCGCCTTGTATTCTTCCCAGACTCCCTTGGCGGCGGCTAGGGAATGGTTGCCGTCCCCCACGGCAAAGAGAAAGGGCCCGGTCCCGGCGGTCTCGCCATAGCGGCTCCGGGAGCGGTCCTCCAGAGCTTCCAGCCCTCCGGCGATGCAGGTCCAATCCTCAGGAGTATCCAGGACCCAGCCTGAAATTGCGCCGGACCCGGCCATCAGACCGGTTTGATAGTGGGGAGTGGCCCGCTTTGCCCGAGCTTCCAGGGCCGGGAGGAGCCGGTCTTCATCATCATCAATCAGGATGATGATGTGGGGCGTTTCCAGGGGCGCGTCCCGGCGGATATCCATGCGGGAAGGAAGCCGCCCGGGCACGGTCCCTTCGGTGGCCCGGCAAAGGGGCCGGGCGTTCTGCTGCCACTGGTAGCGCTCCAGGTCCAGAGCCATGATCAGGCCCCGCCGTCTGGGCTGATGCGGCGTACTCCTTTCCAGGTATACGCAGCCCCGGAGTGGCGGCCCGAAGACACCCTCCGCGAGGTAATCCCCCATGGTCCGGTGGATGCGATTGATTCGCTCCTGCCGGCCGGGCTCTTCCAGAAAAATCTCCGGGAGGATCAGGTTGAGGGTCGAGGGGGCAGCCCCCACGGCGCCGGCCGCCTGTTCCCAGTAGGCCCGGTCCTGGGTGTACTGGTCGCAGGCGATTACAGCCCACTTGGCCGGGTCGGTCCCCGGTCCCGGCAAGAGGATTTCGGGAACCGCCGTGCCCAGGGCCGCCAGTCTTTGGTGTATATCCGTGGGTTTAAGCAGATTATAGAGCGCTGGGGATAGATTAAATTGCCTCATTAAAGCATGGACCTCTGCCAATGCCTTGGTTTTGGCTTCGGCGGGTATAGCGGCTTTTATAGCCCGGATCAGGATATTCTTGGGGGTATTGTCAAAATCAATAAATTCCAGCAACTGGGTCTTGTATCCCATAACTTCCAGCAGATTTGCCCTGATACTATCGGTAAAAAGCGCCGCTATTCTTTCCTGGACAACCCCGTACCGGGTAAGGATCGCATATTCATTGCTGCGTATCTGTTTGTTGAACTCATGCTGGCAGCAGGGAACCGACAGAATTACTTTTGCGTTATATTCGACGGCCTTAAACAGGACGGAATCAGTGGCGGTATCGCAGGCATGTAAACTTATAACCATGCCGATATCCCAGGGCGGAACAAAATCGCCGATATTTCCGGTTTCAAATCGCAGGGATGTATAGCCATACTTTTCCGCAGCCTGGTTGCATTTCAATATAACATCACTTTTTAAATCAAGGCCGATTATCTGCACATCAAATTTGAGCATCTCTTTGAGGAAGTAATACACAATAAAGCTTAAATGGGATTTGCCGCATCCAAAATCAAGGATGGTTATTTTTTTGTCAGGGAAGAACACCAGCGTGTCGTTAAGGATTTCCAGGAACCGGTTGATTTGCTTGAATTTATCATATTTTGCATTAACTATCTTGCCATCCTTCGTGAGTATGCCCAGATCAATCAAGGGCTCTACCGCGCTGTTTTCCTTGATGATATAGTTTTTTACCCGGTCGTGGGCGCCGGGAACCGGTGCATCGCAGGGCAGTTGTTTTTTGCTTGCCTTCATTTCGCCGTTTTTGGTGATGGTGATAGTATATGCCACATGAGATGTTCTGATCAGTATTTTGGCAAATTTTCCATGGCAGACGAATGCACTTGTTTTTGATAAAACATCCTGGAGCGGGACATTCTCGTGGAAAACCTGGGTCTTTGTGTATTTTTCAAATTGAATGACCCCGGCGCCTTTGATATGTATTCTTCTCCCCGTAATTCTGGTGTATTCCGATTCTTTTTGCGGGTTCAGGATAACAACCTGATGTATACCGGCGGTATCGGCGATGATATCTTGCAAGCCTCTTATCATGAAAAGCCGAGCTCCGCCAGGGCCGTTTCCGCCTCGCCGATTTCGTCGAAGGGCCGGGTCTCGTGCTGATAGATGATAGAGTTCTCGTGGCCTTTGCCCAGGAGCAGGACCAGGTCGCCGGGCCGGGCCAGGGCCAGGGCCTTGCGGATAGCCTCGGGACGGCCGGGGATGAGGAATAGATCTTCCCCGCGCTTCCGGCCGGGATTGTCCCGAAGGACTCCCGCCGCAATTTCCTCCAGGATCGCCATGGGAACTTCCCCCCGGGGATCTTCGTCGCTCAGGATCACGATATCCGACCACTTTGAGGCGATGGCCCCCTGATCGGGCCGCTTGGTCCTGTCCCGTTCTCCCGCAGAGCCGAAGAGGCTGATGATCCGGCCCCCGGCAGCGTTAAGCCGCTGACGCAATGGAGGGAAGATAGCGTTAAAAGACGAGGGCGTGTGGGCGTAGTCAACCAGCACTTCGAAGGGCTGGCCCTTATTGATGGCGGTCATACGGCCCCGGACCGGTTCCAGGCGGGGAACCAGGGGGGCCAGTTCCGGTATTGGGGCGCCCAGGAGCCCCGACACCGTAAGGAGCGCGGCCAGTACATTCCCTGCGTTAAAGGCCCCGGGAAGATGGTCTTCAATATTGATGACCCTATGAGGCTCGCGTTCCAGTACCCGGTAAGCGTTCCCCCCGGCCTTGCTCTCGATAGATTGCAGGGAAAGCTCCGCCTGAGCGCCTTTCGTGCTAAAGCTCCGGCAGGGCCTGGTGGTGGCCGCCGCGAAGTAGCCGGCGCTGGGATCGTCCTGGTTAACCACCCCAAAGGCAGGCGCTCCCCCGCCCAGGGCCTTGAGCCGGTCATACCTATCCAGGGCCCGGAAGAGATTGACCTTATCGTCCCGGTACTGTTCCCAGGTGCCGTGGAATTCAAGGTGCTCGTGGGTCACGTTGGTCATGACGCCCACGTCGAAGGCCACATCCCCCAGGCGGTTGGTCCGGGGGGAAAGACCGTGGGAACTGGACTCCAGCACCGCGTACCCGGCGCCCTGGTCCCGCATCATCGCCAGGAGCCGGTGGATGGCCGTGGCCTCCGGGGTGGTCTGATGCTCGGGATTCCAGGCCGCATCCCCGCCGCCGGAAAACTGTACCGTGGAGATAAAGCCCGCTTTTTTCCCCAAAAGCCTGAGGAGCTGGAAGACCAGGTAGACCGTAGTACTCTTGCCCTCGGTGCCGGTAACACCGATAACTGCCAGATGCCGGGAGGGGGAACCGTAGAAAGCGTCCGATACCGGGGACATAGCGAAGCGGGAGTCTCCTACCCGGAGATAGACCGCCCCCGGCGGGTATCCGCTGAGCGCCTCCTGATAGACCACTGCCCGGGCTCCCCGGCGGATCGCCTCGGGGATATAGCGGCGGCCATCGTCATGGATCCCCGGCAGGGCGAAGTAGAGGCTCCCCGGCTGCACCCGCCGGGAATCGTATTCCAGGCCGCTGATCCGGGGGTTCTCTGCTCCGCCCGGTGGGACAAGGGTTTCGAGGCAGCCCGAGCGGGCGGCCAGCTCCGGTGTGAAGAAATCCCGCAGGTTTCGTTCCATCTTACCACTCCCGGGGGCTAAAGCCTTCCGGGGACTCAATCTGCATCGTATCCCCGGATTGCACGATCACATAGAGCCCTGCATCCAGAGCCCCCTGTATCACGCGGCGGTCCTGATGCTTGTCCATGTATTGCCGCAGTATTTCCAGCCGCCGCTCGTGGTGCTCTATAATTTGGGGCCGGCTCTTACCCTCTGCGTCCAGTATCTTCTTGCCCCCCTCCGCCACGGAGTCAAAATGATAGCCC
>JAITON010000112.1 GCA_031289935.1 Treponema sp. | reverse complement strand
CAGACTACTGAGTCGCTTTCCCTTTGACCTTGGCCCAGGTGTCCCGGAGGCCCACGGTACGGTTGAAGACCCTGCGGTCAGGGGTGCTGTCCGGGTCGGCGGCAAAGTAGCCCAGGCGCTCAAACTGGAAGCGGTCCCCGGGGGCCGCCGACGCCAGGGAGGGCTCGCCCCAGGCACCATCCAGCACTTCCAGGGAATCGGGGTTGAGGTTGTCCAGAAACGTACCGGGCCGTCCGTCCGGGCCGTCGGGCACCGCCAGGGGCCGCTCCGCCTTGAACAGATGGCCGTAGAGGCGGGCCTCCAGGGGCACCGCCTCCCGGCTTGACACCCAGTGGATCGTGCCCCTCACCTTCCTGTTGTCCGGGGCGTCGCCCCCCCTGGTGGAGGGGTCGTAGGTGCAGCGGACCGAGCGGATCCTGCCCGTCACCGGATCCTTGTCAAAGCCCGTGCAGGTAACGATGTAGCCGTAGCGGAGGCGCACCGCGTTGCCGGGGTAGAGGCGGTAGTACTTGGGGAGCGGATTCTCGGCAAAGTCCTCCTCCTCTATCCAGAGTTCGCCGCTAAAGGGGAGCTGCCGCGTTCCGGCGCCCTCGTCTTCGGGGTTGTTCACCGCCTCCATCATCTCGGTCTTTCCCCTCTCCCAGTTCTCGATGATAAGTTTCAGGGGCTTGAGGACGGCCATCACCCGGAGGGCGCTCTTGTTCAGATCCTCCCGCAGGCAGTATTCCAGAAAGGCAATGTCCACCAGGCTGTCCACCTTGGCAAGGCCCACCTGGGAGATAAAACTACGGATCGAGTCGGGGGTATAGCCCCGGCGTCGGAGGCCCGCTATGGTGGGCATCCGGGGATCGTCCCAGCCGGAGACGTACTTCTCCTCCACCAGCTTGAGGAGCCAGCGCTTGGAGAGCACCGTGTGGCTCAGGTTGAGACGGGCAAACTCGATCTGCCTGCTGGGGAAAACCTCGGCCTCCCGGATAAACCAGTCGTAGAGGGGTCGGTGTATCTCGTACTCCATGGAACAGAGGGAGTGGGTTATCCCCTCTTTGGCGTCCGAGAGGGGGTGGGCGAAGTCGTAAAGGGGATAGATGCACCACCGGTCGCCGGTACGGTAGTGGTTTGAGCGGCGGATCCGGTACATCATCGGGTCCCGGAGGAGCAGATTGGGATGGGTCATATCGATTCTGGCCCTGAGGGTCCGGGCCCCGTCGGGGAACTCCCCGGCCCGCATCCGGGCAAAAAGGTCCAGGTTCTCTTCGATGGAGCGATCCCGGTAGGGGCTGTTCTTCCCCGGAGGCGTCTCGGTAAAGGCCCCTGCGGAGGCGGAGGCGGTGCCCCGATAGAGGCTGACCTCCTCATCGCTCAGGTCGTCCACATAGGCGCTGCCCTTCCTGATGATCTTCACCGCCAGGTCGTAGAGATAGTCGTAGTAGTCCGAGGCGTAGTATTCCCGATCCGCCCAGTCGCAGCCCATCCAGCGAATATCCCGCTTGATCGCCTCCACATAGGTCTGGTCCTCCTTTTCCGGGTTGGTGTCGTCAAAGCGGAGGTTGCAGAGGCCGCCAAAGCGTTCAGCCATGGAAAAATCGAGAACAAAGGCCTTGCAGTGGCCGATATGGAGCCAGCCGTTGGGTTCCGGGGGAAAGCGGGTACGGACCTGATCAAAGCGCCCGCTCCTGAGGTCCTCCCGGATAAATTCACTGATAAAATCATTCCCCGACCCGCCGGGGGTGGAAAAGTCAGCCATGGAAATCTCCTTTTAGGCTTGCCGCCGAGGCGGGCACGCCGAGGCGTGCACGCCTATGAAACGCTCTTTTTAGAAATTCGTCAGATAGCATATCCCCAGTAAAATAACCGCCCAAAGAAAATCCCGATCCTCCACCCTGGAGAGGCGGGGAAGCTGGGCACCGTACCACCAGAAAAAGCCCATCTGCACATCGATTCGGAACACATATTCGGCAAAATCGTTCCTGTGGCTCTGGGTGCCAAAGAGCAGATAGGACAGTTCCTCCAGGATATGGGAGAATTCCAGCAGAACCTTCTGGTAGTCCCCCCGGTCCAGCTCTTCCAGAAATCCGGGTATCCGGTCCCTGAGCCGTTCTTTGCGGAGTTCGTCTACCCGCTCTACCCAGGTTTTCTGGATGAGCAGGTCCATATTGTTGCTGAAGTGTTCCAGCAGCTTCCTGATTTCCGGGCCGCAGCCCGTGGTGCCAAGCAGGCGGTCATACTCAACCTCTATACCCAAAAGGCCGGCAAAGGCCTGTGCCGCCTCGGTGGAATGTGCGGGGCCCTCCATGGGGGCCGCCGATTCCGGCGGAAACAGGGTCAGGGCAATATACTGGTACTCTGGGGCCAGTCTGTCTATTACCCAGGGGGGACAACTGTACATACAACAAAAATGAAGGAAAACCCGATTTGTGTCAACCCCAGGATAAACGCATAGGATCACCCCTATCAATAGCATGGTCGGGAGACGATCAACAAAGTAGGCTAAGACATCAAGGGAAACCATAAATGATGGAGAAAAAAGCCATGTCGAAGGCTATTCCCCTCAATACCGAAGGTAAACTCCTTGCCCACATCATGCGTATCTTGCAAAAATGCCGTTATGAAACTTGCCGGTCGTCAGCCGCTATGCGACCGTAGGTTGTTCCCAGCCCTTGGATTCGTTTCCTCAGGCTTGTTCGCCGTTTTCAGGTCCCGTTGTTCCCTGCAAAGGCGACAATTTCCCCTGAATCGCGGTGATAGGCGTCGAACTGAAAGTCCGCTATAAGCCATAGCTTGTTCTTTTTTGCTCCCTGCATACGTCCAAAACTTATCTATTTCCAGCGCGTCATAATGCGTGCGCTTAGAGCCTGTTTAGTATCTTCCCCATTAAGCGAAGGTGTTGCATAATAATTCTATGGGCCAGTCCCAAAACTCAGGATTCAAAGTATAAAGTACTGAATTGTACGCAGGGCGGCTAAACAAACGACCGCGCACATGAGAACAAAAGATACCTTGGCATGACCTTTCACCTATATTTTTGCGGGGAGCAGGGAGTCTTTCAAAATGCTATTGGCCCGTTCAACCCCGGAACGGAATTTAAACCGTTCCTGTTTGGCCGGGTCAAGTGGAGGCAGTTCATGGTCGTTTCTTTTGTTCGGGTCAATGATTGGCACACGCCCGCGGCTCCTGATAAAATCGTCAATGGCCTTTGAATCATACGCGGAATCCATCAAGCTGTAGCAAAACGTTACCTTGCGTCCGGTCATTTTTTCCAAGGGGGATGGCAAGTTGACTGTCATG
>JAITON010000102.1 GCA_031289935.1 Treponema sp. | reverse complement strand
ATCGACACGGCGAACCCCTTCTGCCTCAGCTTCAAAGGCCACCAGGCCGGAATGCGCGTCTGGTTCATGATGCGCTGGGAAAACGGCACCGGCGGCAAAGGCCCCTGGTCCACGATCGGCACGGCGATTATCCCCTAGGGGAATGCGGCCCTTGACAAAAATCTCCCCCCGGTGTATGATAAGGTATCATTTGCGGCCATGGTGGAACTGGTAGACACGCCAGCTTGAGGTGCTGGTGGCGAGAGCCATGGAAGTTCAAGTCTTCTTGGCCGCAGGAATTTTTGACGATTTCCCGCTTCGGTAGACCGACGGGGTCGAGCCTGTGTAGGCCTTAAAGAGCCGGTTAAAGGTGGTAAGACTGTTAAACCCGCAGAGGTAGGCGATCTCGGTTACCGGTAGCTCCGATTCTATCAAGTACTGTTCAGCCCGGTGGAGCCGTATCCGGGCCAGGTGCTCGTTAAAGCTCTGGCCGGTCTGGGTCTTGAGGAAGCGGGAAAAATAGAAGCGGGTCAGCCCCGATTTTTCCGCCGCCATGTCCAGGCAAAAGTCCGGGTCGTCAAAGTTCTCACCGATAAACGAAAAAACCCGTTCCAGCCGTTCGTTGTAGGTCTTCCGTTTGAGCCGCTCCCCCCGGGGAATCTCCCGGGCCGGCAGTTTCCTGAGCAAGAGCATGACCAGTTCGTAGAGCCCCCCGATAACCGCCAGCCGGTAACCCGCCGCCTGGTCCCGGTATTCGGTATAGATATCCGAAAGCAGGGCCGCAAGCCGGTCCCGAAGCCCGCCGTCCTCTTCTGCCCTGATGATGGATTTCCGCCGGAATACCGGCGAATGTTCCCGGGCCCGAAGCTCTTCCAGGGTCTCGTAAAAGATCTCCAAGCCGAATTGAAAGATCCTGACACGAGCGTCCGGGCTCGGATCGGAGAAGCCGTGAATCTGCCCCGTATCGATCACCACGATATCGCCCTGCCGCCCCTCCTGTTTGTTCCCGTCGATGATAACATTCAGCTTCCCCTGGAGAATGAGGAGAATCTCCACCTGGATATGCCAGTGCAGGGGGAACCAGAAGCCGGGCTTGTTATTGTCCCAGGCCAGAAAGGGAAAGGGCCGGTACAGTTTCTCTCGTTCGTAAAAGGGTGATTGTTCCATATTATATATAATAAGGGGAAAGTCCTTCGCTTTCCACCCGGAAGGCCCCGTTCCCGGAGGATTCCGCCATGAGGGCTGCGGCCAGGAGCAGGCCCCCGTTCCCTGGCAGGTAGAGGGGCAAAGCATCGCTCCCCACCTGGGCGTTATGACCGTTGGCCAGGTAGGTGTTCTTCGGGCTTTCCATGAGGAGGATATCCAGGGCTTCCTCCCTCCGCCCCAGTCTCAAGGCCGTCATGGCCATCATGGGGAAGTCCCAGCCCCAGAAGGATTCCCTTTCCCAGCCTGCAAGCACCTTGTCCAAGGTGGCCGACATAGCCTTTCGGTCGATGCCAATCCCCGGTAAGACCCCCAGCATAGCCAGCATTGATGGGTGGTCGGTGTAGAAGGGGAGTTCCGTAAAGCTGGCCGGGCAGTTTTCGTGGGCCAGGTAGAGCCCTTCACGCATGGCCGGGGTTCTAAGCCGGGCGGCGGCCTCAAGGAAATCCCCCCGGACCGGCTCCCCCAGACCTTCCAGCCAGTGGCCGGCCGTCCCGAGGGCCCAGCGAAAGTATTCAAGCTCAAAAGCCGGGTTGAGCACGATGTTTGGGTCGTGCCGTTCCTGAACGGGGATAATGGGCGGCCCCAGCGCCAGGGAATCTCCCTCCCGGCGGATAAAGCTCAGCATAAAGGCGGCGCTCTCCTGCACCACGTCCCGGTATTCCTCCAGGAAGAGCTTTTCCCGGCCCTTCCCCGGCCCGTTTCCCTGTGCCATAGCCCGGCGGCAGAGATCCGCCAGCATGATAGGGTGGGGCTGCTGCCAGACCAACAGGGGCGCGATGGAGGAAGGGCTCATGGGATCCCCCGTGGGATCGCACATTTTGGGCCACCGCGCCCCGGCGTAGCCCTGCGATGCCGCCAGCTTACGGGCCTGGGGAAGTATCCGTTTATAGAAAGAAAGCCCCCGCTCCAGTTCCCCCGCCCGGCCCCAGAGGGCGAAATGGGCCCAGTGCCAGTAGGTCATTTCCAGGTGGAACTTGCCGTACCAACTGTTGCAGGTCAGCCCGGTCTCAGCCGGCGGGATGGGGCTCCGGCTCTGGATGGCCGTAAGGTACTGGGAAAGTACGATGCGCCGTTCCAGTTCCCCCGCCCGGCGGTCCTCCGAAGCCGAGAGGTCCAGGGCCCCTCCCGCCTCCCAGTATCGTGCCCAGAAGGCTGTGCAGGCTTCCCGTGCTCCTGTAAAGCCGGCTGTAAAACCGGGGCTTGGCGCCTTCTCGAAGCGGATACAAAGCTCCAGTACCCTCCGCCGGCCTGAGATAAGGAACTCATGGGGCCCGTCCATGGCCGCCGTACCATCAAAACCCTCTAGGGTTAGCCTGTAGCGGCTCGCGTCCATCTCCCGTTCCAGACTAAGGCTCCGGGCGTCCCGGCTGCTCATCCTGGTCGAGTGCCGTTCCGGGGAACCGAAGTCGGCGCCGTTCTTTTTGTGGCTGCCGTAGGGGAAGCTCAGGCGCAGCCGGAGCCGGCCCGGAGCGATCAGGGGAGATTCCACCCGGATACAGAGCATGTCCAGTTCCGGGTGGACAAAGGTCTCTACCTTAACCCGCTCCCCCAGGGCGCTGAATTCCGAAAACAGGATCCCTTGCCAGAGATCCAGACGCTGGGATAGGGGCTCAAAGGCCGTGGCAGCAGCGCCGGCCAGGTCAAAGGCGATCTTGCCCAGGTGGAACTTGTGGGCATTCTGCCTGAGTCCCTTGAATAGCTCCTCCTGGCCGGTTTCGTCTGTGGGATAGCCCACCATGCGGCCCCCGCTCTCGAAGGGCCTAAGCCGCAGGGCGCTGGAATCGCGGGGCGCGCCGGGGTAGGAGTGCCAGCCCCAGTCGGCCATGGTACAGAGGGGAAAGTCCCGGTATTGGTCAAAGAGGGTTTGCAGCCCCGTATAGTCGGCGGTAAAGCAAAAGCGGCCGTTCCCCACCGAGAGGGGAGCAGCCCTCATGCCCGGCGTATCCCCGGTATAGCGTACCTGGTGGCGGCCGAGGAGGGCCCGGCGGTCTATCATGCTCCTAGACGCCCCAGGAAGCGCCCAAAGTCTTGTCGCACATAGCTTCAAAGAGCTCCCGGGCGTCCTTGAGGGAGAGGCTCTGAATGGACAGGTCCTGGCAAAAGACCCGGAAGGCCGCCTCCCGGTCCCGTGCCAGGCTCGCCTCCACGATAGCCTCCTGAATCAGCACCTGGGGCATGACCAGGGCGCGGACATCCCCGGGAAGCTCCAGGCAGACCAGGGGCTGTATATGATCCCGGCTCAAGAAGGCGTTGGTCTCCACCACCGCCCCTCCAGGCATGTCCGGCATCTGCCCCCGGTTGGGCTGGTTCACGTTGGTCACCAGGTTTCCCAGGCCGAGCAGAGCCTTCATGATCGTGAGCCCCTCCTCGCCCGAGGATACGGGCCGGAGCTTCTCCCGGCCTTCCCGGTAAGCTCTGGACTGTCTCCGCAGCTTCTCCCGGTTCTCAATCCGCCAGGACACCGGAGTCAGCGCGAAGCCCCAGCTTTCCGCGTGTTCCGGGCTTGCCATATACCAGGAATGGGGGCAGAACTCCGCCAGGTGCCGGTCCCCCGCGGCAGCGATGAGCCCGTAACGCCGGAACAGGTCCAGCTTGACCCGTTCGGCGGAGCTAAAGTACTTTTGCCGGAGCAGCTCGCCGGGATCTTCCGCAGCAATCGTACCGGCGCTTCCTGCCGCAAAAGTCGTGGCCGCCCCCGCACCCAGGAATCCCGTTGCCGCATACCGGGCCGCAAAGTCCCGGTAATAGGGGAAGATGTCTATATCCCGGTACGAGGCCCGGTCTATCCAGGTAAAGTGATTGATCCCCAGCACCCCGGTGCTGATGTCCTCCCGCCGGGCGCTGTCCCGCTCCATGAGCCCCGCCTCTTCCAACACCCTGATGAGGAGCTTCTGGGTGTTAAAGACCTCGTGGCAGCAGCCAAAGGCCCGGATCTCCGGGAAGACCCGGTACAAGGTCCGGGTACAGACCGTCATGGGGTTGGTATAGTTCAGCACCCAGGCGCCGGGGGCCCACTTTTTGATAGCCCAGGCGATTTCCTGGAACTGGGGGATGGTCCGCATGGCCCGGATAATGCCCCCGGGCCCCACCGTATCCCCCACGGACTGGTAGATACCGTAGCGTTCCGGCTCGTGAACGTCCACGGCCATTTCCTCAAAATCCCCCGGCAGGATCGAGATAAATACGAAGTCGCTGTCCTCCAGGGCATTCTGCAAGGAGGAATTGGCCCGGAACTTCCAGACCCCCGGGTTATGTTCCGCCAACAGCGCATTGCCGAGGGCCTCGTTGTGCCTGGCCGCATCGAGGTCGATATCGTAGAGCTCTACCGTCCCCCGGATATCCTTTTCAAAACAGAGGTCCTGCATCAGCACCCAGGCCCAGTTCCGGGACCCCCCGCCGATGTAACATATCTTGATCGTGTTACTGTCCGCTTTCATGGCTATCTCCTGTTTTAAGTATACCATGATGCGGCCCGGCGGACAAGGCTGGGGAGGTCGAAGCTCTGGTGGGTGGCAGAGCACTGGTGCTCAGGGAGTCTGAGCACCGTTGCTCAAGGAGTCTGAGCACTGTTGCTCAAGGTGGCTGAGCACCTGTGTTCAGGGTGGCTGAGCACCGTTGCTCAGGATAGCTGAACACCCGGCCTATTTCTGGGACAGGAGATCAAGGATATATGGGTTGCTGGGGTAGAGCGCCCGGGCTCTTTCGAGCCAGGGCCGGGCCTCGGTGTACTTTTTCTGCTGTACATAGGCATAGCCGATGTTGGAATAGAAGTTAAAACGGTCGTCCCGGTGCATGGTCTCTTCGGTCAGGGCTATGGCCTCCTCGGTCGCCCGGATTCCCTGCTGATAATTATAGAAGGGCCATGGGGCGTAGATGTACTGGGCCGCCAGTATCAAAAGGCAGGCCGCGTTTTTGGGGTTTAATTTAAGGCCTGCCCGGGCATAGTCCAGGACCTTGAGCCCGTTGGCAAGGAGGTAGGAGCTGGACCTGATCGCGCAGTTCTGGCTGAGGTTCTCTGCCAGCATCTGCCAGCCCTGGTCCGTGGGGCGCAGGTCCAGGGCGGCCTGAGCCCACTGCATACCAAGATCGTACTGCGCCATCGCCTCCCCGGTATTGTTATGCTCATAGTAGGCCCGGCCCATCATGTACTCGCAACGGGAAAGCATGATAAACCGGTCAACCCCCGGCGGGAGGGACTCGGACTGGGCCTTGGCGGACTGGTAGAGGGGATAGATTTCGGCAACGGGGCGGTTCCGGGCATAGACGGCATCCCTGAGGGAGATAAACCAGGCCGGCAGGGGGTCCTGCCTTGTCCCGGTCTGGGCGGCAAGGTCCCCTCCGGCCAGCATAAGGATTCCCGTTACCAGACACATTACGAGGATAGTTTTCTTCATCATTATTACCTCTGTTATGAGTATACCTTATTACGAAGATTCTGTCAGCCCGAATGTGCGCATCATCCGCCCGGTAAGTTCCAGCGCTTCCGCTTCCTCAAGCTCATCATCGTTTTCCTCTTTCCCGTATTCCAGGAGATGGGGAGGTATCTCGGCCAGAAAAGGGGAGGGGGCAGTCTCCGTGATTCCTTCGGCGGGGGCGTTCTGTCCGGGCCTGAATCGCTTCCGGCGGCGGCAGCTCGAGATAGAGAGCTTGTCCCGGGCCCGGGTAATGGCCACGTAGAAGAGCCGCCGCTCCTCCTCGATGCTCCCTTCCCCCGCTTCCAGGCTCCGCTCGTGGGGGATGATCCCTTCCTCGGCCCCGGCGATAAAGACCACGGGGAACTCCAGACCCTTGGCGGCGTGAATGGTCATGAGGTTCACCTTGCCCTTGCCGGCCTCGTCGTCCCCGTCGTCCCGGGTGATCAGGCTGACCCGGTTGAGGTAGGCGTAGAGGCCGGAATCCCCGGTGTCCTCGTCCTTTTCCCAGTCCTGTATGGCCTGGATAAGCCGCTCAATGTTGAGGTACTTCCACTTGGCGGTCTTTTCGTTCTTCCTGAACTCCGATACCAGGTAAGACCAGTAGTCGATCTTGTCCACCAGGTCCCGGACCTTTGCGGAGAGGCTGCCGCTTCCCAGCATCAGGCTCCGCTGGGATTCGATAAGGGCCATAAATGCTTCAAGCTCATTCTTTTCCTGATCCTCGGCGCCGAAGAGGGAGCTCTGGCCGCCTGCATGGCGCCGGGCGTAGTTCAGCCGTTCCAGGGCCTCCCAGATAGAGGAGTGGTTCTTCCGGGCCGTTTCGGAAATCCTGGTGATGGCCGTCTTGCCGATACCCCGCCGGGGGGTATTGATGATCCTGAGGAGGTTTACATCGTCCCTTGGATTGGCGACGACCCGGAGGTAGGAAAGCAGGTCCTTGATTTCTTTACGCTGGAAGAAACTCGTACCCCCGGAGACCCGGTAGGGGATATTCTCCGCCAGAAGCGCCTCCTCGATGGTCTCCATCAGAGAGTTGGTCCTGACCAGGATGCCGAAGTCTCCCCAGGCCCGGCCCTCCCGGAAGCGCATCCGGTGGATATTCCCGGCAATAGATTCGGCCTCCTCCCGCTCGGTGTCGCTCTGGAAAAACTCAACGGGCTTGCCCCCCGAATTACCGGACCAGAGGGTCTTCTCCTTTCGGTTCGAGTTGTTGGAGATGACCCCGTTGGCGGCTTCCAGGATGGTGGTGGTGGATCTATAGTTCTGTTCCAGTTTGATTTCCAGGACCCCGGGGAAGTCCTGCTCGAACATAAGGAGATTCTCGTAATTGGCCCCCCGCCAGGAATAGATGGACTGGTCGTCGTCCCCCACTACGCAGACATTCGGGACCGCAGCCCCGGCGAGGGCCGAAGCCTGTTTGGGTTCAGCAGTACCCCAGGCGAGCATCCTCAAGAGCCGGTATTGGATAAGGCTCGTGTCCTGAAACTCGTCCACCATAATATAGCGGTAGCGGCGGTGGTACTTCTCGAGGACCCCGGGGTTTTCCTCGAAGAGCTTGATGGGGAGGACCAGAAGGTCGTCAAAATCCAGCGCGTTGTAGACCTGGAGCCCGTATTGGTACTCCTCGTAGATATGCCTGAACTCGCTGTTGGCCCCCTCGCCCCAGCGGAGCCGGCCGGTCTTGACATCAGAAAAGAGCTGCCCCAGCTTGTAGAGGTCCACCCCCTCGGTAGATACCCGGCATTCCCGGAGACTTTCTTTGATGAGTTCGGTCCGGTCGGTCTCGTCGTATATCGAGAAGTTTTTGCGGTACCGGGGCCGGACCGCCTCCCCCGGATCTTGTTCCGGGCCGCCCAGGGCCTCGATATCCTCCCGGAGAATCCTGACCCCGAAAGCGTGGAAGGTAGAGACCGTCAAATTCCGAAGCGGTTTCCCCGGGGAGAGTTCCCGGACCCGGCGTTCCATTTCGTGGGCGGCCTTGTTGGTAAAGGTCAGGGCCAGGATTGCCTGCTGGGGGATTCCCCGTTCCAGCATCCGGGCGATACGGTAGGTGATGACCCGGGTCTTCCCCGAGCCGGCCCCGGCGATGATCAGGACCGGTCCTTCCAGGGCCGTTACCGCCTCTAACTGGGGACCGTTGAGTTCTACGCTGAAATCGGCTTTTGCCATAAACAATGGACCAGAGCCTAGCAGAAAACGCTGGCTTCGCATAGTCCCAGCCCAGCCTTGAAATGTTCGGTTTTGTATTATACTTTTAGCTATGAAACTTTCCAGCCTGATCCAACCCAATCTGATTGTCCGGACCCGCGCCCCGGGGCGGAGGGAATTGACCGATACCCTGGTCAGCCTGCTGTACCGGGAGGGCCGGCTCGTCCTGCCCGCCCTGAAGGTCCGCGAGGAACTTACCCGCCGGGAAGAGCTCCGGGGGACCGTGCTGCCCAGCGGCCTGGCCATCCCCCACGCCCGTATCCAGGGCTTCGACGACCTGCTCATCGCCGTGGGCATCCCCGACGCGCCTATTCCCACGGAAGAGGGGAATATCCGCATGATGGTCCTCTTTCTTACCTCCCCCTCGGGCTCCCCCCTGTACCTGAACAGCCTTTCGGCCTTTGTGAAGCTCTCGGAGGATACGGCCTTCTTCGGGCGCCTCTGCGCGGCGAGTCCCCTTGAGTTTCTCAGGATACTCCGGGAACGCAAGATTGAGGTAACCAAGGTGATCACCCTGGCCTCGATCATGAACGCCGAAGCCGTGAGCCTCCGGCCGGAGAACAGCATCAGGGATGCCATCGAGACCTTTTTCGGGAACCGTCTGGGCTATGTACCGGTGGCCGGCCAGGACGGGAAACTACTGGGGGAGCTCAGCGTTCTGGACCTCTTTGCCAGAGGGGTGCCCGATTACGCGGCCCAGATGGGAAACATCAGCTTTATGCGGGACTTCCTGCCCTTTAAGGAGCTTTTGGAGCAGGAGAATCAGATTAAAGTGGCCCAGATCATGCGGGAGGCCGAGGTGGTTCTGGAGGAGGACGCCACGGTCATGGAGGCCGTCATGAAGTTTACCCAGAAGAAGCGGCACCATGTGCCGGTGGTTAAGGACGGGAAACTGAGCGGCGTGGTGAGCTACACCGATATTCTGCAAAAGGTGCTGAGGGCGTAAAAGATGAGCCTACTATCCTATCTTGCCCTGGGGCTGTTCCTGGCCGCCTTTGTGATCATTTCCGGCGATAAAATCAACAAGACCATTGTGGCCGTCCTGGGGGCCGTGTTCTTTATCCTTACCGGGATCATCGGCCAGGACGCGGTCTTTAGCGCGATTGACTGGAACGTGATCTTCCTCCTGGTGAGCATGATGGTGATCATCAACGTGACCAAGACCACCGGGCTCTTCCAGTTCGTGGCGATCAAGACCGCCAAGGCCGCCCGAGGGGACCCCCTTAAAATACTCATAGCCCTCTCCCTGATAACGGCCCTGTTCTCCTCGTTTTTGGACAACGTAACCACCGTACTGATCCTGAGCCCCGTAACCATCCTGATTGCCGTGGAACTGGGCATCAGCCCCGTGCCCTTTATCATCTGCCTGGCCATGGCCTCCAATATCGGCGGCACCGCTACCCTGATCGGCGACCCCCCCAATATCATGATCGGGAGCGCCGCCAAACTGGACTTTATCGATTTCCTGGCTAACCTGGGGCCGGTAGTCCTGCTGATACTGTGCGTGTTCTCGGTTCTGGCGGTGCTGCTCTTCCGCAAGGAGCTCCAGGTCTCCAACGAGCGCAAGGCCCGGATCATGGACTTTGACGAGTCTAAATCCCTCCAGGATAAGCCCCTGATGATGAAATGCCTGGTGGTGCTGGCCCTGGTGGTGGCGGGCTTTTTCTTCCACGGGGCCCTGGGCATCGAAGCTTCCACAGTAGCCATGTTCGGCGCGGCCTTCCTGCTCCTGCTGACGGGCAAGCGCGACCTGGACGCGTTCTACCGCGATGTTGAGTGGGGGACGATCTTCTTCTTTATCGGCCTCTTTATCCTGGTAGAGGGCCTGGTGGACCAGGGCTGGATCAAGAAGGCCGCGGGGCTCATCATGGACCTGACCAGGGGGGACCTGCGGCTCACCACGGCGCTTTTGGTCTGGGTTTCCGGGGCCTTTTCCGCCGTGGTAGACAACATCCCCTACGTGGCCACCATGATCCCCATGGTCCAGGACATCGCCGGCGACGTGGGGGCCTCTGCGGCGGAACCCCTCTGGTGGGCCCTTTCCCTGGGGGCCTGCCTGGGGGGCAACGGCTCCCTGGTAGGCGCCTCGGCCAATGTAGTCTCCGCCGGTATCGCCGCCAGGAACGGCTACCCTATCAGCTTTAAGGACTTTACCAAGTACGGGGCCCTGGTTACGGTGGTGAGTATCGCCATCTGCACAGGCT
This sequence comes from Treponema sp., assembly GCA_031289935.1. GTDB lineage: Bacteria > Spirochaetota > Spirochaetia > Treponematales > Breznakiellaceae > JAITON01. The sequence goes on along the minus strand of JAITON010000102.1, from coordinate 3,007 downwards.
ATTTGCTGCTGCGGTACTTTTAGGAAACGCCGCTAGGAACAACCGGGGAAGCTGCGCTATACTCAAGGCATCAAAGCAAATACGTAAAGGCAAAAGGAGCGCTTGTTATGGCAGTAATCGGCATCATCGGCGGCAGCGGGCTGGATAACCCCGGCATTCTGGCCAATCCCCGGGACGAGGAGCTCACGACCCCCTACGGGCCGCCGTCCTCGCCCCTCAAGCACGGGACGATTGGCGGCGCGGAGGCCGTGCTCCTGGCGCGGCACGGGCGGGAACACACGATCCCGCCCAGCCAGGTGAATTACCGGGCCAATATCGCCGCCCTCAAAGCCGCAGGCTGCAGCCATATCCTGGCCACCACCGCGGTAGGCTCATTGCAGGAGGAAATAGGCCGGGGGGATATCGTCATCCCGGACCAGTTCATTGATTTTACCAAACAGAGAAAGATGAGCTTTTACGAAGCCTTCGAGCCGCAGCGCCCGGTACACAGCCCCATGGCCGGCCCCTTTGACGGGAGGCTGCGCAAGCTCCTCATCAGCGCCTGCAAGGCCCTGGGCTACCGCTGCCACAAAACCGGCTGCGTAATCACCATCGAAGGCCCCCGGTTTTCAACCCGGGCCGAGTCCCACCTGTTCCGTTCCTGGGGGGCCGATGTAATCAACATGTCCATTGCCACCGAAACCGTGCTGGCCAACGAGGCGGGGGTCCCCTACGCCGCCGTAGCCATGAGCACCGACTACGATTCCTGGCGGGCCGGTGAAGAGCCGGTGAGCTGGGAAGCCGTCTCCAGGGTTTTCGCCGGGAACGCCGCCCGGGTCACGACCCTGCTCGGCAGGGTCATCCCGGAAATATAGGGCCCGGCCAAGGGCTACAGGCTGGCGAAAACCTCATCGGCCACCGCAATCGTGGTATCAATATCCTCGTCGCTCAGCGCGTAGTTGATAAAGTGGTTGTGGTGGTTGGTTAGATAGATACCCCGCTGGACCATCCCCGCGATCCAGCGCTGGTGTAACAATAACGCGGGAGTTTCATTCGTTTCGCTTTGCGGCCCGCTTGAAACTCCAGGCGCAACGCCGGGTACTCCCGGCAACTCTCCCGCATCAACCAGCCGCAGATAGAACAGGGCCGGCATACCCGAGACCCGCAGATCGTAGCCGTGTTTCGCCGCCGCAGCCCGGAGCCCATCGGTGAGCTTCTTCCCCTTCCCGTCCAGGAGCCGGGGCAGGTCCAGGCGCTTCATCTTGTTGATGCAGGCAATACCCGCCGCAAAAGGCACCGCCGAAAGCCAGTAGCTGCCCGTATAACTCAAGCCGCTCAAGGTATTCCGGAAGGCTTCCTTACCACAGAGGGCGCTCAGGTTATAGCCATTGGCAATAGCCTTGCAAAAGCAGATCAGATCCGCCTCGAAGCCGAAGAAATGGTCGCTCCCGGCCAGATCCAGCCGGAAACCCGTGCGTACATCGTCCAGGATCAGGACCGCGCCCGTATCGGTACAGAGCTTGCGGACCCGGGCCCAGAACCCCGGCGCAGGGAGCTCGTTATCCGCAAAGTTACCATGCCAGTAGGGCTGGGAGATCACCGCGGCGATCTGGCCCCGGTTCTGGGCAAAAACCTCCGCCAGCCTCCCGTAGTCGTTCCAGGGCACGTAAAGGTTATTGGACACATCCTCGGGGATAATACCGGGGTAATCGATTTTCTGAGCCCAGGGAGCCACCCCATGGTAATATCCCTTAAAAAAGACAATTTTTTTGCGCCGGGTATAAGCCCGGGCCGTCATAACCCCCAAAGTCGTCGCGTCGCCCCCATTTTTCGCGAAAAAAGCCCAGTCCGCCGAAGCCACCGTATCCACCAGCAGCTCCGCCAGGTCTATCATCCGGGTAGAAGGAGCCGTAATACAGTCCCCCCCATCCGCCCGCTGCCGGGCCGCCGCCTCGTCCACCTCCGGGTCATTATAACCCAGCACGTTCGGCCCATAAGCGCCCATGTAGTCGATAAAACGGTTCCCGTCCACATCCCAAAAGTAGCTCCCCCGGGCCCGGTCCGAGAAAAAAGGGAAGGCCGTGACCGGCACAAAGCAGCCCTCCGCCGGCCCCTGGTGCCCATAAACCCCCGAAGGAATCACCCTCAAGGCCCGCCGGTACTCCGCAGCGCTCTTTTCGTAGCTATTGATTCTAAAGGCCATGATTCCCCCCTTAAGCCAGGTAGACCGCAACCCGGTCCAGGATACGGTTGATATTGTCGAGCATCCCCAGGTTGCCCCGCATACTGATAAGCCCCTGGCCGACGCAGCCCAGGGCGCTCACCTGGCCCTCGAAGAGCTTCCGGGCGATGCCGATACTGCTGAACTCCATCAGCGCGTGGTAGCGTTCCGGGATCGTCCGGGAAAAACGCAGCCGGTGGCCCTCTATCCTAATAGCCGCCTGGAGCGGCCCCTGGCCCCCCATGGTTTCGGCCCCCCCGGCAATGGAGAGTATCACGATACCATCCGCCAGGTTGGAAGCGGTAAAGCGGCCGGTAGCATCAGAATTGCCGATTTCCGCCACCGCCCGGCAGATAAAGAAGAACATGATAGCCGTGCTGGCCCCGAAGAAGACCGGGTCTTCCAGGGCCCCGGGCCCGGGCTTAAGGCAGCGCAGGAGTTCGCCCAGGCTGGCGGGCCGGGGGGGCCGGAGCCGTTTAAGGTCTCCCAGGCCCCCCGGAAGGCCCCTGGCATAGAGAGCAAGCAGGGTCTTTATAGCTTTCATGGGATGATTTTACCACGGCCCGGGGGAAAAGGCAAGCGCCGGTCCGCTATTCGCGCTGCATTGTCTTAAGACAACGGGTCGCGGTCCGCTATTCGCGCTGCATTGTCTGTAAGACAATGCACGAAGTCTTAAGACTGCGGGTCGCGGTCCGCTATTCGCGCTGCATTGTCTGTAAGACAATGCACGAAGTCTTAAGACTGCGGGTCATAGTCTTAAGACTGCGGGTCATAGTCTTAAGACTGCGGGTCATAGTCTTAAGACTG
>JAITON010000004.1 GCA_031289935.1 Treponema sp. | reverse complement strand
AGAGCAGCGAAGCATGTTGTTCTCTAAAGGTATTAGACTCGGGTTTAATACCTTTAAAACGCCCCAGAGGGGCAAGTATTAAACCCTCGCCACGAATAAACCCTACCCCGCCCCAGGACACGCCCGGAGGCGGATAGGGTTACGCAAGACCGCTCTTAGTTAACGGGCGCTTCGGCCGGTGTAAAGCTTTCCGTGGCCTGCTTCTGAGTTTCCAGATACTCAAGCACCTGATGCTCCCCGAACCGTTCAAATTCGGACTTCTGCCTGGCAGCCTCACGGTCGGTGATGATACTCCAGACGCTCTCGTTATCGATATCCTGTTCGGTATCAAGTACAGCCTTATCGTAGATAATCTGCACGTCCTTAAAGTAGGTGATAAAATCGCCGCCCAGGTTGTTAGCATCCCGCTTAATTCTGAAACCACCAAACTTCACGAAGGGCGTGGATGCCGGATAAAGGGGATAGAGCCGGAGTTCCCGGTTCCGTACATCGGTAACATAAGCGGGGTTGACCCAGGTCAACTTTCCCCAGCCGTCAAACCGCAAGTAGCCCATGAAAAATTCCCGCTCGACGCCGTTTTCATCAATCAGGAGCGAATAGAGGGCATGAGGAAAATTCAACCCATAAACCTCGACCTGAACCTCTTTAAGGATTCCTACGTTCCTTACAACGCCCTTACCGTCCTCAAACTTGCCATCGACGGTATAGGGAATCTCAAAGGGTGGCCTGATATCAGCTGTGGAATTCCAGCTTTCCAGGGGGAAGTGGATCCTGACGCCCATCACCGTACCGTACTGCCTGGAGGGAGCTTCTTCGACCCTGCTTATGCTGACGTTTTCGGCCCGGCGTGAGGACGCGGTGAAGACCACGTCCCAGTTGGTAATAGCCAGAGAGGTCTTCATGGCCGCTTTCTGATCGTCAGTGTAACTACCCCCGGCGCTCGTAGCGTAGTCCATGAAAGTCGCGCTGTTCTGACCGTCACTATCAACCGTCAACTGTGTAAAGTCGATAAGAACCGCTTCCTCAGCAATCACCGACCCGACCGCCACCAGAGCGACGGCAATAAGAACCAAGATCCGTTTCATTCACAACTCCTTTCGATAAGTCTTTATCTTAAAAATATAGATACGTTGATTATACTCAAATCAGTATTGCGTGTCAATGGTTTTCTTCATTTTTTGTTGAATTTTTCCCGAAATTTTTCGGGATAGGCCTCGCGACCTGCCATAAAGAGCCGAATATCTTTTACAAAGGGGAAATTCCGCCTGATACTGGCGTTCAGAGTATACCAGCTCTGCCAGGAGCCTTCCGCCGCCTCAAGGCTCAGGTCCACATAAACCGTACCATTACGGTAGAGCAGGGACTGGAGCCTGGTTTCCCTGGGAAAGAGGGGCGCCTGATCCGGAGAGACGGGCCCCAAGAGGACCTCCTCTGTATAGCGCCGAATATCTTCTTCCCGAAAATCCGCCTTAGCCAAGCTCCGTTCCTCTACGGTCTCCGCGCCCGTGTCCAAACTATAGAAGACAAAGGTCCTGCGGGAAGTATCCGCAGTCAGGCAGTCGGCGAGGGTAAACACACCCAGGACCGCCAGATAGAGGATCCGGCGCTTGAAGGGGGAACCGAAAAACCGGGCCAATCCGCCGGCCAGGGCTGGGGCTATCACCTTAATCGTCATATTCATGGTTTCAGGAGCCTAGACCCCGGTAGGAGGATCCTTCGAAGGCGCTGATAAAATCTCCTATCCCTTTATACAACGCATCGACAATCTGCCGCAAGCCCTCGGCGCCGGTCAAGAGGAGGGCGTCCTCCAGGTTGGTAACAAAGCCCAGTTCTATCAGCACCGAGGGCATCCGGGCGTTGCGGACCACGAACCAATCTTCTTCCTTTATTCCCCGGGAAGGCATGAAGGCCCCCAGGGTTTCGCCGTAGCGCTTTATGATGGCCTGGGCAATAGCGATACTCTCGTTGGTAAATTCCTCCTCCAGCATATCGTTCAGGATGGGGATGATTTCGGGGTTATCGGCATACTGATCCCGGTTCACGAGTTCCCGGCGGTAATCCGAGCTGAGATACCAGACCTCGTAGCCCCGGGCAGAGGAGTTCAGGGATGCATTGGCGTGGATAGAGATATAGATGATGGCCTCGTTTTCCGCCAGGGACACCGCATTGGCAATGGCCACCCGGTCATCCAGGCTGGGATACGTGTCGCCGGTCCGGGTCATAAGGATTCGCTTGTCGGGATAGGCGGCACGAAGCCGCTCGTAGAGGAGCCGGGATACTTCCAGGGTAATGTCCTTTTCCACGGCCCTGAGGGTTTGACCGTCGACCTGGTGCTCCCCTATAGCTCCGGGGTCTTTGCCGCCATGACCGGGGTCGATGATGATGGCGGCGATCTTATATTGGAAGGATTCATCGGCGATCCGGGTTTCCAGGGCCTCCCGCAGAGTGCTGACAAAGACTCCGGGAAAATAGAGATTCCCGTTCACCAGGGAGGGGGCGGGGACAGTATAGAGGTCCCGGGAATCCAGGATGAGGTAACCGGCCCCGCCGGCTTCGGCAGTAGAGAAGGCGGCCTCGTGGCCGGCAATACTCAAGACCCCGGAACCGAAAAGGGGATCCCAGCGGAGTTCCGCCGGATCGGACCGGGGGAAGTTAAGCTGGGCCAGCGTCTCGTCCAGGGAGAGATCCGCCGGGCTCTGGGCGGAAAGGCCCGCCGTTATGAAAACCAAACTATATATCATAAAAAGGACTTTAGCGGTTTTCATTGGCCCCTCGCCCGGTCCCGAATAAACGGTCGATAGAGTAGACGGCCCCCTGGTAGCCTCCCCGGACCAGAGCCGCCCAAAAGTTCCGGCCCAGGACCGGCCGGTCAGAAACCGCGTCCTGGGCCAGCTCCGGTAGAGATAGGCCCGTGAGAGACCGGACGGCGTCGAGGCTCTCCCGGACGGTCCTGCCGGCATAGTCCCGGAGATCCGAACCGGAAAGGGCCGGGAAGGAAATAATCACCGGGTCCCAGCCCGGGGCTGGGCGCCGGGGGAGCGCCGGATCGGGAAGTTCCGTCAAAGCGGCCCTGAGCTCGGGGCTCAGACTAAACGCACCGGGGGGGAAGACGCTGGAAGCGGCCAGGAAGGCGTCGGTACCGGGGTCCGGAGAAACCAGACGGAAAAGGACGGCCCGGACGGCCTCCTCGGCAGCGGCCACGGCTACGGCCCGGCCCGGAGCGGCGGAGATCAGGTTGCCGCACTTGGAGACGTTGTTTTCCGGGAAACAGACCGGGCTTCCCTCGCCGGCCCGGAGAAAAAGATCTTTTACCAAAGGCCTTTCCCGGGCCGCTTCCAGGCCGTGAATAGAACGGACCCTGCCGGGGATCGAGATAAAGGCCCGCTCGGCGCTGGTCCAATCCCGGCGGGCTTCCAAGCTGCCGGGGCCCTGTTCCGGGGGCTCCTCTCCCAGGGCCGCGAGAATTGCCCCCCGGGTTACTTCCACGCCGGAAGCGTAGGGGTAGGTCCAGCCCGACATATAGCCCCCGGAAAGCCGGGCGGCGATTTCCCCGATCATAGGGCCCCGGGGAGTCAGCTTGATATCCCCCTTAGCCGCACCAAAGCAGGTTTCCCCCAAAAGTCCCAGGGAACGGGCGCCGGCGCTAAAGGCCGCCAGGAGGGCGTCTTGATCAGCCTGGGGGAAGGCCGTGGGCATAGTATGGCCCATCTCGATAAAGTAGGGAGGAAAGTAGATATGCCGGTCCGCGAGGCCGGAGATCAGGATCTTGCCCCGAAAAATGAGGGCGTCCACAGAAAATTCCGGGCCCTCCATGTATTCTTCCACGATAGCCCGGCCGGAACGGGAGAAGCCCAGGGCCTCGGGAAGGGCCGCTTCAAGCTCCGCAGGAGAATCGACCCGGCGGCAGCCCCGGCCGCCCATATTGTCCACAGGCTTGACCACTGCGGGAAAGCGAAAAGGGAGTTCCGGAAGGGAATCCCCCCGGACAATCCCCAGAAAAGCCGGAGAAGGGACGCCGGCGGCCCTAAAGCAGCGGCGCATCCGCTCCTTATCGGAGGCGTTCAGGGCGGCCTCGTAGGGAATGCCCGGAAGGCCCAGCTTTTCGGCAGTCCAGGCCACGGTGGCGGAGAAATCGGTGCCTGCGGTCATGATGCCCCCGAGCCGGCCCCCGGCCTTGAGGGAACGGGCCAGGGCCTCAATCCCCTCCTTGTCCCTGAGGTCGATAGGCTCAAAGCGGTCCGCCAGCGGGGCGTTCAGCGCCTGGGGGTCCCCGTCGGCCACCACGGTCTCCAGCCCCATCTCCTTTGCCAGTCTGATGGCGGGGCCCTGCATCAGCCCCGCGCCCAATATAATAAGTTGCTTCATTTCCCCTTGATTATCGGTCCTTTTCAACTTGACCATCATCAATTTTCCTACTATACTAGAGAGAGGGGCGGGAATTGAGCGCAAGGAGATGATAATGAACCGCAGGATACTGATAGGGCTGGTATTGATCACCGCAGTGAGCCTGGCAGGCTGCCAGACCGAAGTTCCGGCCCCGGAGCCGGTACCGGTAGCCGGCGAAAGGGAAATGTTTCTGGTACCGCTCACCCGGGAGATGGTGGAGCTGGCCCAGAGCGGCGGCATTGATCTACCGCAGCTTCAATTTTATATTTCGAAATCCATCATCATGGAACGGAGAACTCATACTCCCGGCATCAACCAGCAGGATAACCAGTTGTTATTTACCGGGCAATACGAACAGTTGGTCATAAGCCTGGACGGGCAAACAGCGGGGGCGATCCTGTCCAAGGGGGGAATTTCCACCGGGCCCGACGGGAGCATGACCCTGGAGCTCTGTTTTGACTATGAGAACAGCGGGAACAAGCTGAAGTTCAGCCACGACGGGAAGGACCCCGAGGACTTTTTCTACCTGGAGTATGACCACCAGGCCGGTTACCTCACTAACTACAAAGGCTCAATACTCTATGGGGGCGGGCAATTCGATCTTGATTTTGCCGGGAAGCCCCCCTATCTGCTTATCCAGCGGGAGGATGATGTGGAGTTTATCTCCGATATCCATCGCCTGCCAGGATACCCCCTCGACTAGGGAGGGGCCGCGCCCCCGCGTGAAGCCTTTCCCGCTGCTTTCCCGCAACAATCACTCGTAGTGGCCGCGGCAATGGGAGATTTCAATGGTTTCGCCGGAAACCCGGTATATCAAACGGTTCTTTTCGTCAATCCGACGAGACCGCCATCCCGACATATCGCCGCTTAACAATTCCGGTTTCCCCAAGCCTTTGTCGCCGGTTCTCATGATTTCTTTCATAAGCCGGTTAATCTTTTTCAAGGTCTTTCTGTCTTGATTTTGCCAATGCAGATACTCATCCCACCCTATGTCGGTCCACGTTTTTCCCATTGCTAGGCCTCAATAAGCTCGTGTTCCGTCAAGCGGCCTTCGTTAGCGGCTTTTATTGACTTCAGAACATAGCGGACATTCTTTCGGCTCCAGAACGGGTCGTTCTCCTCGCCGGGAGGAATAACGATGCCGTCCATAAAGTCTTTCCTTTTTGCCGCTTTTTTTGCGACCGCTTTTGCGGCCGGCTGCTTTTCCGCACTGATGTCAAAAGGGATTTTTTGCTGCCTCACCGCCTGCCGCACAAAAACATTAAAGGCGGTGGTCATATTCATGCCCAGTTCGTTAAACAGGCTCTCCGCCTGCGTTTTTAAGGCTTCGTCC
>JAITON010000170.1 GCA_031289935.1 Treponema sp. | reverse complement strand
AAAAAAGGAGCGACGGCTGGGCCGCTTCCCCCCTATTCCCTCAGTTTCTGGTGTTTATGATTTACCGCCCCGGAGGCTCAGGGAGAGCTCCTTCCAGACCACCTGGTCCCCGGCGCTGAGGTTGCGGAATTCTTCCTGCCGCCCGTAGGCGGAAAGCTCGATAAAGACCGAACTCCGCCGGAGCAGATCCCGGAACCGTCCTTCCTGGAAGTTCTGGAGCCAGGCCGACGCCTGGCGGCCTTCAGCCCGGCGAAATGTCCGGCGGCCCCGGCGGGCCATGTCCAGAAGGAGGCCGTAGTGGGGAAAGCAGAGCCCGTCGGAGGCGCAAAAGGCATCCCGAAGTTCCCGCTCATCAGCGCTGTCTCCTGATGTTTGCAGAAGAAAGCCCAGGTACTCGCGCTCCAGCCGCGCTTCCTCCTCGCAGACCGGGCAGCGGCCCTTGGGGGCGTAGGGCCTGGACTTCTGGAGGGCGGCCAGACGGTCCTCCAGAAGGTCCCGCCCCAGGATAGCCACCGCCAGCCCGTCCCGAAAGGATTCCAGGTGCCGGGAATGGCGACCGCAAAAGCCCCCGGCGGCCCGGTACTGAGCCCGGAAACTCCGGTCGGAAACGTGCTCAAAGAGCATATTGTCGATGTACCGTTCAGCCCGGTTCCCGATGATAGCGCAAAGGGGGCAGCCTGGTTTCTCCAGAGCAGCCTGGAGCTCGAAAAAGTTGATGTGCTTTTCCACGGCCATTTAGGCTTCAATCCTGCTGAGAATATGGGCGGGAAAGTACCCGCCGGTAAAGAGCCGGTACTGGTGGGCCGCCTGCCGGAACAGCATATCATCGCCGTTCAGTACCCGGCAGCCCGCCTGCTCCGCCCGGCACAGGAAACGGGTCCGTTCAGGATTGTAGATAAGGTCCATGACCGTTTCGCTCCCCTTAAAGTTATACTCCGGGAGGGGATCCCCCTCGATATGGGGGGCCATACCCAGGGAGCTGGTCTGGATGATGATATCCCGGTAATGCTCCATCCGCTCCAACCCTTCGGAATCCAGCGCCCCCCAGTCAAATCCGTAAGATTGGGCCAGCCGTTTTGCCCGGACATCGGTACGGTTCAGGATAAGGACTTTCCCCTTGAGGCGGTACAGCTCCGAGGCCACTGCTCGGGCCGCTCCCCCTGCCCCGATAATCGTGATCTTTACCTTCCTGAAGTCTTGCCGGCCCGTAAAAGCCAGCAGGGAGTCCGAGAAACCCAGGGCGTCGGTATTATGGCCGGCCCAGCCGGTTTCGGTTCGGAGCAGGGTGTTACAGGCCCCGGTGGCGATGACCGTGTCCGACCGGGAAATCAGGTAGGGCAGGACCTTTTCCTTATAGGGGACCGTTACCGAAACTCCTTCAATCCCCAGCTCAGCGGCGAGGCGCATAAAGGAATCCAGGGACTCCGCCGGAAAGGGCAGGTAGACGGCGTTGGTATGCTCCTCCGTAAAGACCTGGTTGAACAGAGGCGGGCTTGAGCTGGTCATCAGGGGATAGCCGGTTACCCCGTAGATTTTGGAGGATTTGTTTATCTGCCGGAAACGATAGGTCTCTGCCATTTCCCGGGGGTTAAGCTGGCCCGGCGCTCCTATAGGCAGACCGGGATCACCCGATACGGAGGCATAGGATATGCAGGAGCCCAGTTTATCCGCCAGAATCCTGGTGTTGACCCCAAAATGGCCCATACCCAGGATGATTTTTTCCAGGTCTTCGATTTTCCGGGCCGCCTGGTAGAGCTCCAGGACCTCATTCAGGTTCTGGGGAGACACCGCCGCTTTGGGGATTTCGTCCCCCGCCCGTTGCAGGGCCCGTATCCGCCGGACCAGATTATCGCCCAGGCCCTGATGGTTGTGGAAGGACCGGATGATCCGGGTGCCGAAGCACCGGGCCGCCTCTTCCAGGCTGGGCACGTTGAGGTCCTCCTCCAGGTCGATATAGGCGAAATTCATGCGGGGATCAATCTCGGCAAAAGCCATTCCCAGGGAAAGAAGGGTAATCCGGGCCCCTTCGCCGCCCTTGAAATAGCCCCCCTCCGACTCCCGGCGGACGGTAAGGATCACCGGCAGGCCCGCCATGGCAGGAAAACGCCGGATAAGGAGCCGTTCGTCCGGCTCCAGGCAATCTACCCGGAGCTCCGCGATATCAATATATTCCCGGTACCTTTCCAGAAATTCAAGGTCCTGTTGGAGGGTTCTTCCGGTTAAACAGAGGCATATTCTGACCATTTACAAATCCGTCCGGTAGATATATATCCCCGTAATGAGCCCGGCGCTATTCACGTTAAACCGCAGCATCATCGGCCAGGAAAGGCCGTTCAGGGGGTAGAGGGTACAGGTATCCAGCTCCAGGGCCCCCTCGCCCAGGACCAGGGGAATTACCCCCCGGCGATTCCCCACCCGGATACTCTTAACGGCATCCACCTTGACCTGCCAGACCCGGTCCCAATACAGGTAGTATTCGGTACTGCCGTAGACAAAGACCGCATCGTCCTGCCAGGTTTCCAGACCCCGGGCTGCGTAGACCGATTCCGGGGGGCCGTAGCGTGTATAGAGCTCTGCGATACTCAGCCCGATAAGCTCCACCGGGTCCTCCGTCTCCGGGAGGGTCTGGGCCACCGCCGCTCCCAGGGGAATCGCCAGTATTGCCAGGAGCGCCGCAAAGCCCCGAAACCGCCTCATCACTCAGACGCCTGAACGGGCCCGCTCCGGCCGTCTCCCGAGGGCAAAGATCACCAGGGCGATAGACCCCGTGGCTCCCCGGGTAAAACTGTAGTCCGCCATGGTCCCGATGACCGGCGAGAGCACCGCCAGCATAATGGTGGCGTACACCGAGTTGGCCCAGTCATAGAGGATCCAGCTTTTTTCCGCTTTGGTAAAGGGGTCCTTCGCCATGTCTAATCTCCAATCTAGCGCGGCACGCTAAAATAGACCTTCATTTCGTATTTATCCACGAAACAAATCGGTCCGGGCCGGACCCAGGCCGGGGATTTGCGGACGCTTCTTCGGCGGGAGCCCCTCGCCCAGGATGCGCAACGCCAGGGGGGCGATGTCCAGGATGCTGCCTCCCCGGACCGTCCTTCCTGGCACGATTCCGGGACCCCGGATCGCATAGAAGACCCCGTAGTCCTCATAATCCGGCGGATAGCCGTGCTGGGACTTTTCATCCGACGGGCAGGGCGCGTATTGCCAGCCCGGCTTGGCGCAAAACCCTAAGCCGCCCAGGCCGCATTCGGCCATTTCCGCCTCCCTAAGCCAGCGGTTAAAGCCCCGGCTCACTTCGATGCGCTGCCTGACCCGGTCAATATCACCGGCCCCCAGATTGCCCGGGTGGAAGAAGGCCGAGCCGCCGCAGCACTCGATAAAACAGAACGATTCCCCGGCGATATACTGCTCACCCTGCTTCTTGAGGAGGCCCAGCTCCACGAGCATATCGTTGGGGAGCAGGGTCTCGGACACCGGGAGTTGGGCGTGGTCGGAGAAGATGATCACCGCCGGGGGATCGCCATCCGCAACAGAGGCCTCCAGAATATCCCCCAGACCCTGGTCCAGTGCCCTGAGGGCCTTTTCCAGAACGGACCGGTCCTCGCCGTGGTGGTGGCAGAGGGAATCGTAGGCGGTAAAGTGCATAAAGGCCAGGTCCGGCTGATGGTGGCGGAGGATATCGGCCATACAGGCCGTAGCGAAGCGGTCCCGGGCCGGCTGGCTGATCCCCTCCAGCAGATACCGGTACTTGAAATAGAGCCTAAGCTGCATCAGTTTGGTCCCGTTGAGCAGGTTGACGAGCAGTTGGTTCACTCCCGGCCGGGGCATGATCTCCGGCAGGTTCCAGCGGATGTTCCGGTTGCCCCCGGTTACCGGCCAGAGTACCGCCCCCTGGGAGAAGCCCTTTTCCGCAGCAGCCTTCCAGAGGGTCTTGGCCTTAATCCCATTGGAGCGATAGTTCCACTTGCTGTAGCGCTGGGGAAAGGCCGGTGCGTTAGAGACCAACCCATGGCCCGATGGCGGGAGGCCCGTTACCACCGAGGCGTGGATGGGATAGGTGTTGGTGACAAAGACGCTCCGCACGTCCCTGACCAGGGCGGCGCTCCACAAAAAGGTGGACACATGCGGCAGGGCAGTCATCCAGTCAAAGACCCGGTCTCCCACTGCGTCAAAGCTGATAAGAATCAATCTGGTTTTTTTGTAAGCCATGATGAGAGTATAGCATAGTCCCGCCCGAAGCGCAAGCGCCGCGCGCGGCGCCTAATACCGGGTCGGGACCGGGGCCTCGATGGTTTCCCGGTAGATTTCACGGCCCATCTGGGAGAGGATCAATATAGTCGAAGGCGGCACATCATAGGGAAAGCTGAATTCCCCGCCGATAAAGTCGATCCCCGCCAGCAGGCTCCGTTCCTCCGAGCCGGGGACCAGAGCCTCCAGCCGCACCGGCAGGGGGTAGGGGTTCTCGGGCAGGCTGTACTTGAAAAGCCCGTAGACCCGGTCTGCGGGGATTTCCGCCGGGATGGTAACCAGGAGGGAGACCCGCCGGTTCGATTCGATCATCGTGCCTGCCGCGGGGTCCTGGTAGACCACGATTCCGGCGCTTTCATTCTCCCGAACGGTCCTGATGGAGAAACTGAAGCTCACGCCCGACCCGTCGATCTTCTCCAGGGCCGACCGGGGGCTTAGGCCCGTTATGGCCGGCGCCTGGACGGTCCGGTGCTCCGGCCCCCGGCTCACCACCAGGTTCAGTTCCGTGGGGCCGGTCAGAGGGCTCCCCGGCTCGGGGCTTTGCTCCAGGATGGTCCCCGCCGCTTCCGGGGAATATGCGTACATAAAGGGTTCCACCAGAGAAAGCAGGGGCTGGTCTGCGGCGGCAAAGAGGGTCCTGAGGTCCAGCTTGACCTCGTCCACATTCTGCCCCAGGTAATTGCTCACCGTATTGAGCACCACCCCCTGGCTCACCACCAGGCGGATCCGCCGCCCGGCCCTGACGATGGCCCCCGGCGCAGGGTCCTGTTCCAGGATCAGCCCCTTATCATACTGGGATTGGGAGTACTGGAGCTGAATCCGGGGATAGAGCTCTTTGACTTGCAGCTCCAGAAGCCCCTGGCCGAGCTCCTTGCCCCGGACATCGGGCACCATGGTCTGTTCGGCCCCCTGGATGGAGAAGAAGAAGGCCCCCAGGGCGGCCACCCCCATAAGCGCCAGGGCGGCAATGCAGAGGAAGATGAAGCTTCGAAGCCGGAAGCCGGGTTCCTGGTGAAATTCCGGGGAGCCTTCGCCGGGGCTTCCCTTGTGCCGGTTAAAACGAGCCATAATGCACTTCATAATATAGCGGACTACAACCCGGGTCAAGCCACCAGGGCGCACAATCCGGCTAGGCCGGGTCATCGAGCGGCAGCCCCCGGGAATCGCTGATTGCGGCATATTTTCGTAAAAACCACTTGACATTTCCCTGAGGATAATTTATAATCATAATTATGATGATGCATGGAAACAGGGCTGCCACCCGGTGTGCGCCGGATGGCGCAATACCAGACCAAGGGCGCTTAAACCCGGCCCATTTTAGCCTTATTGGCGGCCGTTTGTTGGCCCCCGCGAGTCCGGCCAAGCCCGGGAGGGTGGGGGGGGGGGGGGGGGGCGGGGGGGGGGGGGGGGGGGGGGGCGG
>JAITON010000023.1 GCA_031289935.1 Treponema sp. | reverse complement strand
CCAGTACCGCACCCCCGGCAAACTCGGCCTTTGCCTGGTAACGGCTGCCGAAAAGCCTCCCGATTTGCACGCCCCCATGGAAATGACGCCGGTGATCAGGCCGGTGAGGAGAGCTGCCGCAAAAATCGCTGCCTGGAAAAACGCGAAGGTAATGCCCACCGCCAGGGCGTCAATGCTGGTGGCCAGGGCCAGCAGCAGCATGTTGAGGGGCCGGAAGGGGTTCCCCGCCGGTTTTGCCGCTCCATGCCTGGCGAAACTATCCTTGATCATCTTCCCGCCGATAATGCCCAGGAGCCCAAAGGCGATCCAGTGGTCAAAGGCGCTGATTTTATCGGCAAAACTCAGCCCCAGGAAGTAGCCCGCCGTGGGCATCAGGGCCTGGAAGAGGCCGAAGGAGAGGCCCGCCGCCGCCATTTCCCGATAGCCGGCCCCTTGCACCGAGAGCCCCAGGGAAACCGACACCGCAAAGGCGTCCATGGATAAACCTATGGCGATGATGATGATTTCAAGCAGGCTCACGATTTCTTAGGGAAAAGGCCCTTAAAGAGCATGATAAAGGGCAGCTTGAACATATAGGGCCGGAACACGGTGTGGACCTGGAACTCGCTGCGGCGGCGGGCCCGCCGGCGAATAGCCGCCAGGTCCTGGGCGCTCAAGAACTGCTCCCGCTTCACCAGGGCGTGGATACTGAGGGTATTACGGATATCCTCCAGGGGATTCTTGTCCAGCACGAGCAGCTCGGCAGACTTCCCCGCTGCCACCGTCCCGGCGTCCCCGTTCCGGCCCAAAAACCCGGCCGCTCCGGCAGTGGCCCTGTGGAGGGCCTCGTAGGGACTCAGCCCCTGGGCCACGATGTAGGCCAGTTCCTGGTGCATGCTGTAGCCGGGAACCACCCGGGGGAACCCCGAGTCGGTACCGATGAGGAGCTTCCCGCCCCGGGCGGCAAAGTCCTTAAAACGCGCCCCCATATAGTCTATGCCTTTGCGGACGGTCTTCTGCCTGCCTTCCACGGGCTGCTTGTGCTGGCCCCCCACGATGCGCCAGTAAAACTTGACGATAAGGGGCCGCAGTTCCGCCAGCACCTCGGGGGGCAGCGCGTAGCCCTCGTCCCGGAAGGCGGCCTCCACCACAAAGGTCGGGTCCAGCCAAACCCCCGCTTTGATGGCCGGGTCAATGTTGTACTCGTTCAGAAAAAGGGCATGTTCGATGGTCTTTTGCCGCAGGGGATAATCCCCCCGGGCCTCCCCGGTATAATCCGCATTGACGCAGTTGGGGAGGTGGCCGATTACTTCAATACCTGCCCCGGCAGCCGTTTTGGCGATCTCTTCGTAGACCTCCGGGCTCAGATTGTTGTAGATCTTTACAAAATCGTAGCCCGCAGCCTTGGTTTCCAGGACGGCCCGGCGGGCCTCCTCCCGGGTGCGGGCCAGGCTGATAAGGGGATAGGTAGGCAGGCTGTCGATAATGGGCCCCGTGCTGTAGATATCCGGCCCCAAGCGCTTCCCGGCCCGGACTTCATCCCGCCATCTCAGAATCTTGGGGAAGCCCCACATGTTAAGCACCGTGGTAACCCCCCAGGAGAGGAGGTAGTCGAGGAATTCATCATTAAACAGGTGAACGTGCATGTCCGTAAGGGCCGGCATGATAAACCTGCCCCTGCAATCGACCAGCCGGGCGTCCCCGTAGTCCCCGGCAGGCCGGCCGGGCTGGACCGCAGTGATGCGGCCCCCTTCAATCAGCACATCGGTGTTCCCCAGCACCCGGTCCGAGTCCATGGGGAGCACCGACCCCTTGTGCAGTACCAGTCTTTCGGGCGTCATCTAAAGCATCACCCCCCGTAGACCGCGATCAGGACCCCGGCGGCAATGGCCGTGCCGATAACGCCGGCCACGTTGGGCCCCATGGCGTGCATAATCAGGAAGTTACCGGGATCGGCCTCCAGGCCCACCTTGTTGGAAACCCGGGCGGCCATAGGCACCGCCGACACCCCGGCGGAGCCGATCAGGGGGTTGATCTTCTCCTTGAGGAAGACGTTCATCAGCTTGGCCACCAGGATCCCCGTGGTGGTGGCAATGGCGAAGGCGAAAAGCCCCATGACGATGATGATCAGGCTCTGGGGGTTCAGGAACTTCTCGGGAGTCATCTGGCTGCCCACGCCCAGGGAGAGGAAGATGGAAACGATGTTCATCAGCTCATTCTGGATGGTCTTGGAAAGCCGCTCGATTACCCCGCACTCCCGCACAAAGTTGCCGAACATGAGGCAGCCGATCAAGGCCGCCGCCGAGGGGATAAGGAGCAGGGCCAGCACGAAGACGACCAGGGGAAAGATAATTTTCTCGGTTTTAGACACCGGCCGGAGCTGCTTCATCTTGATGAGCCGCTCCTCCTTGCTCGTCAGGAGCTTCATGATGGGCGGCTGAATGATAGGCACCAGGGCCATGTAGGAATAGGCCGCCACGGCCACGGTTGCCAGGAGGTGGGGCGCGAGCTGGGCGGCGATGTAGATGGTCGTGGGACCGTCGGCCCCGCCGATAATAGCCACGGAGCTGGCCTCCTTGAGGTTAAAGACCACGCCGGGAATGTTCAGGGTATTGATCAGGCTTATCCCGATAAGGGTGGCGAAGACCCCGAACTGGGCCGCCGCCCCCAGGATGGCCGTCTTGGGGTTGGCGATCAGGGGCCCAAAGTCAGTCATCGCGCCAATACCCATGAAGATGATCAGGGGGAAGAACTCGTTGCCCACCCCAGCTTCGTAGATGATGTTGAGAAAGCCGTGGGGCGCGTCCCCCATACCCGCAAAGGGGATGTTGACAAAGACCACCCCAAAGCCGATAGGAACCAGCAGCAGGGGTTCAAAGCCCTTGAACGCCCCCAGGTAGATGATGAGAAAGCCCACCGCCACCATGAGGAGTTCCTCCCAGCCGAAGATAGTGGTGGGCTCCCCCGCCGGGGTTTGCATGAGCTTCGCGTCGGTAATAAAGGCAAAGATCCCCGTAGTTTCCAGAATGTTCCGGGCAAAACTTGCAATGGAAATATTCGGGATATCCTCGCTCCCGGGGATAATGTTCTCCGGGGCGGCAGCGGCGCTTTCCTCGGCCTGGACCCTGGGGGAGAAGGCCGCGTTCACCAAGGAGAAAAGCAAGGCCCCCGCCAGCAAAAGGAGACAGATTTTAACGACCGTAACCGGGTTCTTTTTCAAGTTCAGCATAGTGTACCTTAACCCCTTATTACGCGATTTCCGCAATAGCCTGCTGGGAGGCCACCTGGGTACCGGCGGCCACGAGGAAATGCACCTTCCCGGCAACCGTGGACTTGATCTCCAGCTCCATCTTCATGCTCTCGATGATGATGATGGTGTCGCTAGCCTTGACCGCCGCGCCTTCAGCTACCGCATAGCGGAGTACGGTCCCTGCCACCGGGGCAGGGATCACCGTGCTACCGCCGGCGGCACCGCCAGAGGAGGCGGCGCCGGGGGCTACCGCCAGCGGCACCGCCGCCGGGGCCGCCGGAGGAGGCGGGGCTGCCGGGGGAAGCGGGGCTGCCGGAGCCGCCGCAGCGCCGCCGATCTCGGCCACGGGCTGTTGGGAGGCCACCTGGGTACCGGCGGCCACGAGGAAATGCACCTTCCCGGTAACCGTGGACTTGATCTCCAGCTCCATCTTCATGCTCTCGATAATGAGCACTGTATCGCCGGACTTAACCGAAGCGCCTTCGCTCACCGCGTAACGGAGCACCGTACCGGCCACCGGGGCGGGTAACACGCTACCCGAAGGGGCCGCCAAAGGAGGCGGGGCCGCCGAAACCGGCGCCGCCGTCTGAGGGGCGGCAGCGGAAACCGGCGCGATGGCTACCGTACCTGCCGGCGCCACTACCACGTCGTAGACGGCGCCGTTCACGTTGACACTGTAGCGTTCCGCCTGGCCGGCAGCCTGAGGGGCCGTGGACGCTCCCGCATCCGGCGCCTCGGGCTTAAAGACCACAGGACCATCGGCCCGGGTCTTGAAGAAGTTGGGGGCCACCTTGGGAAACATGGCGTAGGTGAGCACGTCTTCGGGGCTTACCGTGGAAGTTCCCAGGAGCTTCCCGGCCTCCTCCTCCAGCTTGCTGTATTCCGGGGGAATATCGTCCGCAGGCCGGTGGGTGATTTCCTTATCCATCTTGAGGCTTTCCAGAGCCTTCTTGACCACCTCGGCATTCTTGGGGGCCGGGCAGGCGCCGTACTTACCGGCCATCAGGTCCTGGAACTCCCCGGAGAGGCGGTTGTAACGGCCAAAGAGCACGTTGAACACCGCCTGGGTACCCACGATCTGACTCGTGGGGGTTACCAGGGGCGGATAGCCCGAGTCCTTCTGGACCAGGGCGATTTCCTTGAGCACCTCGTCAATCTTGTCGGAGGCGCCCTGCTCTTTAAGCTGGCTTTCCAGGTTGGAGAGCATGCCGCCGGGTACCTGGCTCACCAGGATCCGGGTATCGGCGCCGATGAAACTGGACTCGAACTTCTTGTAGTTCTTCCGCACCTCCCGGAAGTAGGCGGCGATCTCCAGAAGCAGGTTGGTGTCCAGGCCCGTGTCGTAGGCTGTACCCTTGAAGATCTCCACCATGGTTTCCGTGGGGCTGTGGCTGGTGCCCATGGCCAGGGAGGAAATGGTGGTATCCAGGATCTCCGCCCCCGCCTCGGCGGCCTTGGTCAGCGTGGCCACGGACATACCCGTGGTAGCGTGGGAATGGATCTC
Source organism: Treponema sp. (assembly GCA_031289935.1). Taxonomy (GTDB): domain Bacteria; phylum Spirochaetota; class Spirochaetia; order Treponematales; family Breznakiellaceae; genus JAITON01. Next base: position 8,902 of record JAITON010000023.1, on the reverse strand, counting down.
CACCGGGAGCTCCGTTACCTGCTTAATGGCCTTTACCAGATCGTAGGCCACGTAGGGCTTTAAGAGCCCTGACATATCCTTGATGCAGATGGAGTCGGCCCCGATGTCCGCGTACTGTTTGGCCAGTTCCGCATACTTTTCGATAGTATGAAAGGGAGTTACCGCGTAGGAAATAGCCGCCTGAATATGCTTGCCGGTCTTCTTGGCCGCATGGGCGGCGGCCTTGAAATTCCGGGGATCGTTCACCGCGTCAAAGATACGGAAGATATCCACCCCGTCCCGGGCGGCGTATTCCACGAACTTAGCCACCACATCATCAGCGTAGTGTCTATAGCCCAGGAGATTCTGGCCCCGCAGGAGCATCATGATCTTGGTGTTAGGCAGGGCTGCTTTAAGCTTCTTGAGCCGCTCCCAGGGGTCCTCGTTGAGGAAGCGGATAGCGGAGTCGAACGTGGCCCCTCCCCAGGCTTCCAGCGCAAAAAATCCCACCTGGTCGAGCTTGCCGCAGATGGGAAGCATGTCCGCCGTAACCATCCGGGTCGCAAAGAGCGACTGGTGGGCATCCCGCAGAACCAAATCCGTTAACTGTACCTTCCTGACCATATCATTCACTCCTATATATTATAGAATATACTTACGTAACCGTTCAGCCCTTGGGGCTATACACGGGTCTTGCGATACTCGGTAACCGCCGCGGTGATGGCCGCCGTTACCGCCCCATGATCAGCCGCCTGGGCCGCCAAGCCGGCAGCCCCCCCCAGGGGCCGGCCATCCCTATCCTGCTCCAGGGCCTGGACAAGCTTACCCATCAGACTGACCACCACAATCAGAATGACGAGAAAGAAAAACACGATTCCCATGCCGAGCAGGGTGAGCACGCCGCTCTGTTCGAGCATTGCATCTACCGTCATAAAGCCTCCTCTGATAATTACGGGCCCAGCCTAGGCAAAGCCTAGGCAGAGCATAGCGTTTTTTGAAAAAAAGTGCAACCGCGCCACCGGCTGCCCGGATACTGGAGCGGGCGAGGCCGGTTGCGAGGCTCGAAGCGCCCCGTCCTAGGCGCCGCCGTGTCTTCGCGGGAGGCCCCCGCCGGCCCGGCGCCCCGGTTGGTTTGCTCCGGCATGCAATCATGCTGTTCTGAACAGACATCTTGTTGTTTAGAACATAAAGATTTGCCTTTTGAACAGACATATTTCTATTCAGAACAGCATGATTTGACTTCAGAACAGACATTTTTCTATTCAGAACAGAATGATTTGACTTTTGAACAGACATATTTCTATCCAGAACATAAATATTTGACCTTAGAACAGACATATTTCTATTCAGAACAGAAAGATTTGACTTTCGAATAGACATCTTTCTATCTAGAACAGCATGATTTGACTTCTGAACAGACATCTTTCTATCTGGAACAGAATGATTTGACTTCTGAACAGACATATTTCTATCTAGAACAGAATGATTTGACTTCTGAACAGAACAGCCGGCTCTTGGAGTCCCGGTTGTTCTGCGCGGGGGGCTTACCCTGAGGCAGGGCCCTTCGGCCGGTTCGATGGGCGGAGGCTACGGTCCCGCCGGCTTGCCCGCCGGCTTGCCTTGCCGGGAGATTTGGGTTATACTGGGGACATGGCAGAAGATATTTTGAATAAGGTGTTCAGCTTTATTGCCGGCGGGAACGAGGACGATACAGACCGGAGGATCCTGCTCCAGAAGCTGCAACGGGACCTCTCCCAGAATAAGTACGCCCGGTTCTACAAGGTCCGGAGCGAGGAATTCGAGAGCGATCTGGCCCAGGTGTTCCACAGCCTTTCGAAGATGCTGTACCCGCTCCAGGCCCTGATTCAGGATAAAATCAGGCTGAATTGGCTCAAGACCGTTACGGTGGAAACCTTCCTGAGCCCCGCCGCCCGGGAAGCGGTCCGGCGGCTCTCTCCCCAGGCCATTGAGCAACGGTCCGCAAGCGAATCGCAGCGGTCCGCAAACGAATCGCAGGGGGATAAGGGCCTGGCTCTGACCGGGGAGCTCAAAGGGGACCTGCAAGTCATGACCGATGCCTTTGACCGGGGCCGGATTACCGCTATTGACCGCTGTTATACCCTGATTCAGGCCCTGCTGCGTCTGGCGGGCTTTAATTACACGGCCCTGCTGGCCAAATTTGATGAACATTTCCAGGCTCATCCCGGCTACGAGCCCAAATTCGGCTCCGCCAAGGCGGCGGGACTGGTCAAGGACCTGGCGGCCTTCATGCTGCTTATCCCTCCCCTGGACCCCAACGGCGATTGGAAGAACGCGGCAGGTATCGTCAATACCGTGGCCGGCGCGCAGGTTCTGGACCTGGAGTCCTTTGCCGGTATGGTCCGCACGCTTCGGGACTTACAGGGCTCCGGTATCCTGGATCTTATGGTCCAGTACACCATCAAAAACCCGCTCTGGGTGCAGGTCTCCAAGGTACCGGAGGAACATCTGGCGGAAACCTGGCTCGAAATCAAGCGGGCCGAGGCCCAGAAGGTGATCGGCAGGATTGTCGAGAGCCAGCGGGATGTCCTCATTGCTTCCCAGGCGGTTTCCGTCTTTGGCGTCGCCGAAGTGAACCGCCTCAACTATTACACCCTCAAATTTTCCGAAAGTATCCGGCGCCGGGGCCTGGACGGCTTTGTCTATGCGCCGGGGATCAATTACCTGGCGGCATTTCTGGAGGATTTCCAGAGCCGGGAACTCCAGGAACTCTGCGACATCGTTCTGGTCCGGGGGCAGTGGACTAGCCAGGCCCTTTCCCGGGAAATGTCCGAGGCCCTTTACGCGGTCAAGGGGCTTTCCGGGGGTATTGTTGACCTGGACGAGTCCCTGGGAGAGGCCGGGAGGGACGGCCCCCGGCTCAACACCGCCCTGCTCAGGGTGGACCACGATCCGGCCCAGGCGCGGTACATTGCCGCCATGGTAGACGGTATTGACGAACGGGCCCTGGAGCTCATCAACATCGCGGCCCAGGCCTATAATGTCATGGCCCGGCACCTCAGAAACCTGGCGGAGGACTGCCAGAAGAAGCCCGGAGAGATCATCATCAACTGGCGGGAACTGAGCATGGTATCCCGGGTCCCTATTAACCAGCGGATTGCCGGTGATTACGCCCGGCTCTCGGGTTTTGTCCAGCTCCTTCAGTTCTATTCCGGCCCCCAGGCATCTTAGGAAAGCCTGGGGGAAGCCCCCTGGGGGAAACCCCCTGGCATCTTAGGGCGGCCCCGGGTCAGACCCGTACTTCCAGGTCGAAGCCCGCGCGGCCAATCACCTTGACCGGGAGGAATTCCCCCAGAGAAAGCCCCCCGGAAAGTTCCCGGGGCCGGATCAGCGCGGAGCCGTCCACCTCCGGGGCCTGGCAATAGAGCCGGCCCAGGTAGAGCCCCTCCTCCCGGTCCAGGGCCTCTTCAACCAGAACGTCCAGACGGGAACCCAGGAACAGGTCCATCCGGGATTCGGTAATGGGGACTTGCCGCTCTTCAAGGATGTCCCGGCGCTCCCCGGCGAGCTTCCGGGGCGGCCTTCCCTTCATGCCATAGGCCGCCGTGCCCTCTTCCCGGGACCAGGCGAAGGCCCCGGCCCAATCAATCTGAGCCCGTTCCTGGAAGTCCAGGAGGGCCGTGAAATCCTCCCAGGTCTCGCCGGGGAAGCCCGTCAGAAAGGTGGAGCGGATAACCGCACCGGGCAGGGCGGCGCGGATGTCATCGATCAGGCCGAGGTAGGCTGCGGCGGAGCCCCGGCGGTTCATGGCCCGGAGAATTCTATCGGAACCGTGCTGGAAAGGGAGGTCGAAGTAGGGAAGGAAGCGTCCGTCCCGCCGGCAGATATCGAGAATTGCCCGGGGGAAGTTGTCGGGATGGATATAGAGGAGCCGTACCCAGAAACGCCCTTCCAGCCCCGCGATCCCCGCCAGGAGTTCCGGCAAGGATCCCGCCGGGGACCGGTCCCGGCCATAAGAGCCCAGGTCCTGGCCGATCAGGCAGAGCTCCCGGATACCCCGGCCCAGGAGCGCCCGGCACTCGGCCAGGATATCCTCCACAGACCGGCTCCGGAGCCTCCCCCGGATCAGGGGAATGGCGCAGAAGGAGCAATAGTTATCACAGCCCTCGGCAATTTTAACATAGGCCGATCCTGGTAAAGAGAGCAGGGGCCGTTCGCCCGGCGCGATAGCCCGGTCCGTTCGCCATCGCTCAGGAGCCTCCACCGCCGGGCCCTCTACGGTCGTGGCCGGGCCCTCTGTAGTTGTGGCCGCGTTTTCTGCGGCAAGAGCCGCGGCAATCCCCTCAAGGTTCCCGTTCCCAAAGAGCAGGTCCGCCTCGCCGAGAGATTCGGCAAGTTCCGATTGGTAACGTTGGGCCAGGCAGCCCGCCAGGAGGATCTTCTTATGGGGATAGGCCCTGCGCCAGGCCAGAACGGCGTCGATGGATTCCTGTTTGGCCGCATCGATAAATCCGCAGGAATTGACGATAATCAGCTCCGCCAGGTCAGGGTCCGGGGCAGCTTCCCAGCCCGCCGCGTTCAAATAAGCCATCATCATTTCGGCGTCCACCTGGTTCTTGACGCATCCGAAGGGATCGAGGTAGTAGGAGCCCACGGCGCGTTATTCCAGGCGCAGCAACAGGAGCCGGTAACGGCCGTCTTCGTCCCGTACCCAGCGGACATCGCAGACCACCACCTCACCGGCGGCGCCCAGCTCCTGGCTCACGGTACGGCCCCCGCCGATAATATCGACTTTGACCGCCGCTGCGTTAGATACCCAGAGCCTGATACCGTTCTGAGCCTGGATACTCAACTGCTCGTTCCGTTGGAAATACTGCTCATTCCGGCCCGGGCGATCCCGTTCCGCCAGAATCTCCCAGCGGAGCATACAGTAGTTCTGAAAGACCGCTTGCAGGGTAAAGGGGTAGGCGTCCGGTTGAGAACTAAAGATCACCGGAGCGTTGGCTATAGCCGCAGCGGATAGCGCCGCAGCGCCCTGGGCATCGGCCGGTAACAGCCCCCCGGCCCCCAGCGCAGCGGACTCGAGCGTCAGCCTGAGCAGGACTCCCACGGAGGCGTCGGTCTTATCGAATTCCTCCACGATCACCTGCAGCCGTTCCGCAATAGCCGGGTCCAGGACCAGGCTTTCCTCGTCATTCAGGTCCAGGCTCAGGTTGCCGCCGGGGCCCTCGATGGTTACGAGCTCCCCCAGATGCGCCAGTTCCAGCCGGTACTCCTGCCCTTCCCTGAGTCTGACGAGTACCGAATCCCCCGCCAGAAAACGCCGTTCCAGGAAAGCCTCTTCCATGACATATTCCACCGGGGCGCGGACCCCGGGAACCGCCTCCCGGGCCGCGGGCAGGGGCGGGTTCAGGTAGAAATAGACCCCTACACCAGCCACCGCCAGGATCAGGACCACGATAACCAGGGTACGGATTATTTTGGAAACATCCGGGGGTTGGTGCAGCAAGGCGTCCACCGGAATGGGCTCATCCTGGATTTTGATGGTCCGATAGGCGGCCGTCAACTTGGTTCCGTCTAGATCCAGGAACTCCCCATAGTTCCGCAGGAAGCCCAACAGATAGGACTCTGCGGGAAACTCGGCAAAGTTCTCCTGCTCCAGGGCCCGCAGGTAACGGAGCGCGATATAAGTCTCCTGGCCCACCATTTCCAGGCTGTATCCTTTTGCTTCACGGGCCAGCCGCAGCATATCTCCCAGGGAATCCATCAATCCTCCTCAACCCTACTCGGTCTCGCTGTACAGAAAATCGTTATACACATTGGCCGAGGCCGGTGAATCATACACAAACCGCAGCGCCGGGGTACCCAGGTTGAGCTGTATCCCGGAAAAATCGAAGCGGACCAGGGCCCCGGCAGTAGTCCTGCCCTCGACCCGCCGGATCAGCATGGTAAGGGGATCGACGCTCAGGATGATCTCCCGGAAGCCTTCGGAAGCAGTTCTGCGGGTCAGGCGGATACTCACCGCCATCTCCCCGGTGTCCAGGGCCGTGGGCTCCGGGCCGCTTACAAAGGCCGCCACGTAGTTCCGTCTGAGCAACGAGAGCCCCTGGGCCGTGGCAATGGAAGCCCCCGAGGTGGGGGCGTTCTGGCTCAGCACCGCCCGGTACTCCGGCAGGTAGACCGTCAGGACCCGCCCGTCGAAGACGATCACCTGTTCCGCCGGGGTTGTAAAGTCAATCCGCAAAAAGTAGGGGTTCAGGTAGATGAGACTGCCGTACATAGTACTGCTCCCCGACACGATCGTGATCAGCGCCGCGTAATCATTAATTTCGGCGTAGCGGCTGGAAAGATTCTCCATGAACCGGTCGGCGGTAACGATTTGTTGAGCGCCAGCACCAACAGCTACGGCCAGCAGAAGCGCGCAGGCCAGGATTTTGAGCTTTATCCTCATGATGCCTTAGTTTATCCCGAAGCGCCGGAACATACAAGGGCCTGGAAGCAAAACAGCCGCAAAGGGCGCAAAGAACGCGAAGATCATCATTAGGAGGCCGAAACTTCACACCCTTTGCACCCTATGCGGATACTCTGGTTTCCCTGCTACTGCTTAACTGCCCAAGTTAATGGGAAGAGTAACCGTAAAGGACGCAAAAAACGCACAGGAGAACGCGATGGCACACTACTTTACCTTTGCAGGTGTGTAAAGCATTACCGCGCCCTTTACGGTTGCTCTTATCCTCTCCCCTACCCCTCAACGCATGCACGATACCGTCTAAGCCCCCAGCCTCATGCTGACATTAAAGGTAAAAGAAACCGCAAAGAATGCAAAAGAAGCCGGAGAAAAAGGAATATAAAACCCCGGCTTCGCAGTGGTTTGATGCGCTGCCACACCCTTTGCGGTTACTCTTACCCCCTGCACTAACCCTTAACGCATATCTATTCCCGGGAACCGCTTCAATCCGCCTTGGGCAGAAGCCCAGGGCTCTTCTACCCAGAGATCCCTAAAAAGTGATGCCAAAACTCAGGCCCAGGCCCCAGCCGTTGATCCCCAGCAGCATCTTGATAAAATACGCCGGGTCAAGGCCCCCCATATCCCCCTCTTCGGAGGCCAGGATACTGTCGAAGGCCGAAGGCATCGCGAAGGCGTAAAAGAGGCTGGGCTCGATAAAGAAAGCCGTCACCCGGTTGCCCAGGCAGATCTTGTAGCCCATCCCTGCGGTAAAGGAAACCACGTCCACATAGACCGAGGCGTGGAGGCCCGCCATCAGGGCCGGGTCTATGCTCGCCTGAGTACCCAGGCTCGTGTAGACCACCCCCCCGCTCAAGTAGAAACCATCGAGGCCGTTGGCCCAGGGGTAGATCCGGGCTTCCGCCCCGGCCCGGGCCAGCCAAGTACTCGGCGCTTCTTCGATCAAAGCCTCGCCGCTGCTCAAGTAGCTGCCCGCCAGCCTGAGGGAAAACCAGGAGGACACAGCGTATTCAAGGCTCCCTGCGATACCAAAACCTTCCATGATAGAGCCCGCAATAAGATACGCCGGGTCCAGGGACGCCGCAAACTGGTTCTGCCGCCCGGCACCTTCATCCACCGGCAGGGCCCCTGCCTCCATTGGCAGAGCCGTCACCAGGACGGCGCAGATTCCCAAGGCCACCATAGCTTTTTTCATATACCAACCCTCCCCTTTCAGGATGATTACTAGACAACTATACACCCTTCCCGGGTATTTGTCAAGCCCTAAACCGTTTTTTTGTTGAAAAAAGTGATGTTTTTTGCCGGGCCGCTTTTTTCTCCAATTTACTTGACAAACTGAATTGGCTGAATTATCATAATTATGACAGGCATCGCGTTTCCTGGTAGAAATGGCGCATTTCCTTGTGGAAATGAGGTGTTTCCAGCTGGAAATGGGGCATTTTCCTGGGAAAATGGCGCACTCCTGGCTAAGGTATAGGCTCTTGTAGAGAGACCGGTAGCGTGTTTCATGCGGTTAATAGCACGTCTCATGCTACTAAGCTTGTATTTCTATTTTAGGAGGTTCTTTATGGGATTATGGAGAACATTGGCTGCCGGGCAGGCGGGAAGATCAGCTTGCCATGGCAAAAAACTGGTTTAGGGTGCTGGAGGACACGGCGGACGCCTGGAGCGTCCTCTCCCTCCACCCTCCCCGAAGACTCGGGCAAGACAGTGCACTTCTGCATCTGCTATGAAAACAGCAAAGGCGACTCTGGGCCCTGGGCTTGGCCATCATTCCCCAGGGAGTGCGCTGATTAACGTTAAGTGAACCGGCGCCTCCTTTACAATTATGAAACAATACTTTGTTCGGGAGGACCGTTAAATGAAACAATTGAGAAAGATCGTATTATCATTGGGAGAAATCGTATCAGCCGTCTTGAAAGTGGGTATCTCTTTTGGAGGCTGTGTTGCTATCGTGGTCTCTTATACGGCTTGGCATTCAATCCTCTGGGCGATTTTTCACGGCGTTCTGAGCTGGGCTTATGTTATTTACTACGCGATACGCTACCTCGGTAAGTAAGCGGCGTCCCCCCGCAGGAGCGCACAGGTTAGCGTCAGATGAACCGGCGCCTCCCGAGGGGAGCGCTTATCCATGCAACCGGGCATCAATAAGCGCATTCCTTATTATCCACAAAATTTTTTAGGTTTTTTTCGCGAAAGTTCTTGACAGGCTGATGGGCTTCTGTTAGTATCGTGTTACTTCATACAGTAACGTTTCTGTATAAAGTAACGTAAGGAGACAACTATGGAAAAACGGGAAGTAACCCGCGTGGAACGGAAGGGCCTGGGCGTCCGGGACGTATTGCTCATCGGCATACTCCTGGCAGCCGGGGCGGTGCTCAAATTTTTTGTGGGCACGGTCATCAACTTTGGGATGAAGCCAAACTTCATCATCGCCATGTACTGCCTTATCATCCTGCTCATAAAGCCGGGATTGAT
>JAITON010000019.1 GCA_031289935.1 Treponema sp. | reverse complement strand
ACTTCCACTCTTTTTGCCTCGATTGTTCTATCCAGAATAGAACTCGTTCTACCCGGAATAGAACCCGTTCTACCTGGAATAGAACGGACGGCTCCCGGAGAGTCAACTTCCACTCTTTTTGCCTCGATTGTTCTATCCAGAATAGAACTCGTTCTACCCGGAATAGAACGGACGGTTCCCGGAGAGTCAACGTCGGCTCTTTTTGCCTCGATTGTTCTATCCAGAATAGAACTCGTTCTACCCGGAATAGAACCCGTTCTACCTGGAATAGAACGGACGGTTCCCGGAGAGTCAGCGTCCACTCTCGGAGAGTCAACTTCGACTCTTTTTGCCTCGATTGTTCTATCCAGAATAGAACTCGTTCTATCCAGACTAGAACTCGTTCTACCCGGAATAGAACTCGTTCTACCCAGAATAGAACGAACGGCTCCCGGAGAGCCGGCTTCCACTCCCGGAAAGCCCGTTTGCGCTGCAAACTGCACCCCCTTCCCAAAGCTCCCCAAATGGGGTATATATGCTACACTATGGGCATTGATATTCAAAGTACCGTGAAGAATTTGCATCCCCTGGAGCTGCGGATTATCCTTTCCTACCAAAAGGATGATGAATTAACGGTAGAACGGGTCGAAAAGGACCTGTCTTTTAAGGCCGGTAATGGGAATCAGGCCCTTTACTGGCTTGCCGGGAAGGGTATTATCGCGGAAATCCGCCGGGAAATCAGCGTTTTCTATGAATTGACCGGTTTGGGCCGTAGTTGGAAAGAGGCCGGCACTCCCGAGGAGCGAATCATTGAGCTGGTCCGCATCAAATCCGGCCTGCGTTTACCGGAAATCGCATCGACCCTGGACCTGGACAACAAGGATGCGGGGAGCGCTTTCGGGGCCCTCTCCAGGCTGGGGGTCCTGGCTATGGATGCCGGCAAAGGTATCTCCCTGATCATCCCCCCGGAGCAACTGGTGAACGGCCGCCCTGCCCAGGGTCCTGCCGCCGGTCATCTGGCGGTACTCCGCGGCCTCCTGGACAAGGCCGCCGCCGCAGAGGCCCTTACCCTGGCCGGAGCCGCCCTCGACCCTGGGGAAAAGGCTGCCATGGCAGGGATCGCCAAGAAGCGGGGCGCCGCAGACGCCCCCTTTAGGCTGATAGAACGGGAGACCGTGGTCTACGGCTTTAGCCCCGGGGCGGCCCCCCTGGCTGCGGCCCTTCGGGAAGCGGGTATCACCGGGGAGGAGCTTAACGCCCTGACCCCGGAAATGCTGGCCGCCGGGACCTGGAAGGGCAAAACTTTCCGGGCCTACAATGTCAGGACCCCGCCAACCCGGCTCATACCCGGCCGGACCAATCCCTACGTCAAGTTCCTGGAGGATGTCAAGGACCAGCTCTGTTCCCTGGGCTTTGAGGAATTTGACGGCCCCCTGGTGGAGACCGAATTCTGGAACTCCGACGCCCTGTTCATGCCCCAGTTCCATGCGGCCAGGGACATCCACGATGTCTACCGCATCGCAGAACCCTCGAACCCGAACGGGTTCGCACAGGCCAGGGCCATCGAAGAGCCCTGGCTCTCTAACGTGGCCTCCGCCCACGAAAACGGCGGCGGTACCGGCAGCAGGGGCTGGAACTACGCCTTTGACCGGGACTTTACCCGGCGGCTCATCCTCCGCAGCCAGGGTACGGCTCTTTCCGCCAAAACGCTGCCCACGGCCAAGGTCCCGGGTAAGTACTTCGGGATTGTCCGCTGCTTCCGCTACGACCAGGTGGACGCCACCCATCTTTCGGACTTTTACCAGACCGAGGGTATCGTCCTGGGGGAAGACGTGAACCTCCGCACGCTCCTGGGGATGCTGGAAATGTTCGCCAGAGAAGTGGCCGGCGCCAGGGAGGTCAAGTACGTGCCCGGCTATTTTCCCTTTACCGAGCCCTCGGTGGAGGTCCACATCAAGCACCCGGTCCTGGGCTGGTTCGAGCTGGGAGGCTCGGGTATCTTCCGGCCCGAGGTAACCGCGAGCCTGGGCGTCAAGGTCCCTGTGGCGGCCTGGGGCCTGGGCATCGACCGTATGGCCTTGATGAGCCTGGGGATCAGCAATATCCGGGAACTCTTTACCTACGATATCGAAAACGTGCGCCTCCGGCGGGCAAAGGAAGCTCTAGATGCCTAAAATCGAAGTAAACGAGGAAGTGTTCTATACCCTGGCCGGCCGGCGCTGGAATAACCGGGAACAATTTGAAGAGGCCCTTACCTGTGCCAAGGCCGAGCTTGATGAAGATTCTGACAAGAGCCTGCCGCCGGGGGAACGGGTCCTCAAGATAGAGCTTAACGATACCAACCGCCCGGACCTCTGGGGTACCGCCGGAGCTGCCCGGCAGCTTCGGGTCTACTACGGCTCCGCCGGGGGCGCCCCTGGGGGAACCCCTGGGGGCTATCCCTTCTTTTCCCGCCCCGGCAAGCTTCTGGCGGCCCAACACAAGGTTAGGGTCGAAAAGAGCGTGCAGCAGGTGCGGCCCTATCTGGCAGGTTTCATTGCCTCGGGTAAGGCCATCAGCGACCCCATGCTGCGGGACATGATCCAGACCCAGGAAAAGCTGGCCTGGAACTTTGGCCGCAAGCGCCGGACCCTCTCCATGGGCCTCTACCGTATTGCCCGCATCAGTTGGCCCATTGTCTACAGGGCCGTGGACCCCGGTTCGGTCTCCTTCGTGCCCCTCCAGTGGGATATACCGTTAACTCTTCGTGAAATCCTCAAACAACACCCCAAGGGTAAAGAATACGCCTTTATCCAGGAGCACGAGCCCCTGCATCCCCTGCTCCTGGACGCCAAGGGGGGCATCCTCTCCTACCCGCCTATCATCAATTCCGCAGATATCGGGGCCGTCCAAGTGGGTGATGCGGAGCTCTTCGTGGAACTTACCGGCACAGACCAGGCCTCGGTAACCCTGGCGGCCTCTATCGTGGCCTGCGATATGGCCGATAACGGCTTTAGTATTGAGCCCGTGGAAGTGGACTACGAATACGATACGCCCTTTGGGAGACAATGCGTTACCCCCTACTATTTCCAGGAGCCGGTTTTCTGTTCCCTGGCCCGGATCGAGCGCTTTCTGGGCGAAAAGCTGAGCGCCGGGGAGAGCCTGGCAGCACTGGCCCGTATGGGTGTCAGGGCCGCAGGGGCCACCGCAGCGGAACGTGGCGAAACCGCCCTGGGCGAGGGTGTCAGGGCCTGGCCCCCGGAATACCGCAACGACTTCCTCCACGCCGCAGACGTGGCCGAGGACGTGATGATCGGCCGGGGCCTTAACAGCTTTAAGCCCCAGCGGCCCAGGGATTTTACTATCGGCCGGCTCAGCCTCATCACCTACTTTAGCCGGCAGGTCAAGGAAATCCTCCTGGGCCTGGGTTACCAGGAGATGATCTACAACTACTTAGGCTCCCGGAAGGACCTGGTGGAAAAAATGCGGGGCGATGGCGGCCGCATCATCCGCATCTCCAATCCTATGACCGAAAACTACGAGTATGTCCGGGATTCGGTACTGGCCTCCCTGGCGGCCAGCGAGGCCGTGTCGGGCCATGCGGTCTACCCCCACCGGATCTTCGAAATCGGCAAGGTGGCCTTTCGGGACGATACAGAGAATTACGGCGCCAGCACCCGGCAGTATGCGGGCTTCCTCCATGCGGGCCCCCAGGCCAACTTCAACAGCGCCGCTGCGGAGATCCAGACCCTATTCTACTACCTTTCCCGGGACTACGGGCTTGAGGACTCTTCCGACCCCCGGTTTATCCCCGGCCGGGCTGCGTCCATCATTCGCAAGGGCAAAACCGGCGCTTCGTTGCTGGGGGTCTTTGGAGAGTTGCACCCGGAACTCCTGACCAATTGGGACATCACCATGCCCTGCGCCGCCGGGGAAATCGACCTGGACCTGCTTCTCTAGATATGGAAGGCCATGGGATTTTTATGGGACCGGAGAAAGTACATCCTCATCAGCCTGGCGGTCTTCTTCGCCAACTATCTCCTGGACCGGATCACCAAGGAACTGGCGATCTACTTCCTCAAGGGAACGGCGCCCGCACGGTTCTTTAATGATATGATCATCCTGGTCTTTGTGGAAAATTCCGGCGCCTTCCTCGGCCTGGGGGGTGGCTGGAATCTCCAGATAAAAAAGATCGTCCTCCTGGTCCTTCCCATCATAATCTGCCTGGGAGGGCTCCTCTATCTCATGTTCGTGGAGAAGCGGCTGCTCCGGCTTACCGCCCTGGTCTCAATTATCGGCGGCGGTATGGGAAACCTGGTGGACCGGCTCGTCAACGATTTCCGGGTGGTGGACTTCATGAACTTCGGAATTGGGCCGCTCAGGACCGGCATCCTCAACTTTGCGGATCTTTCGGTCACCTTCGGGATAATTATCTGGCTTATCAGCGAGCTCTGGACTAACCGGGAGCGGCTCAAGACCAGCAAAAAAAGCTTTTAAAGAGATTCCCTCAAGACTATCGGAGCCGGGCCTCCGCCTGGGCAGCCGCGTCCTCGAAGCCTCCCGCACGAAAGATATCCACAGCCCGGCGGTAGGCGGCCTGGGCCTCAGACTGCCTACCGGCCCTGGTATAGACCTCAGCCAGGGCAAACCAGTCGGACCCCAGACCGTAGGCATTTTCGGCCCGGCGGTCCAGGGCCAGGGCCTGTTCCAGAGCGGCCAGGGCCTTGGCGTAGTCCTTTGCCACGGACCATACCGAGGCGATAAGATACCAGTCGTAAGCGGCCTGTTCCAGGTAGTTCCCCTTCTCGTGAATGGCCAGGGCCTTGTTCAGGGCCTCCACGGCGGCATCCCAGCGGCCCAGTTCCTTTTCCGCCAAGCCGATGACGTGCCAGCCCAGGGCCTGGGCCAGGCTATCGGTCTTGACGGCCCCCAGCTCGGTCTGTACCCGGTCGCGAATCGCGGCGGGGTCGGCCTTTCTCGTCCCGGCAAGATGGTCCAGGAGCTTGGCCCGCTCCAGATAGATGTAACAGATGGCCTCCAACTCGCGATCCCCTACCCGCCCGGCCTCCGCCAGGGCTGCCTGCCAGGCTTCGTCAGCCTCCTCCCGGCGGCCCAGGAAGTAGAGGATATTTCCCAGAGACAGTCCTGTGCGCACAATCAGGGGCGGATCGTCGGTACTCAGGGCCAGGCGCCGGGCCTCGGCCAACTGCTCCAGGGCTGCGGTGTAGTTCCCCCGGTCGGCCTCCTGGTTGGCCAGTTCCAGTTGATCCGCCGCACGGTCCCGGCCGGTAAAAATCTCCGCCGGACGCTTGGGCGCGGTGGAACAGGCCACCAAAAGCAGGGCCGCAAGCAGCAGGGCGGCTCCGGACCGGCCAAGCCGTCCTATCAATCTTACCACGATACCACCCCCCGGTTACTGGTTCCCCCGGTATTGGCGTCGGGCCGCGCGGGAATGCCGCCCTTGAGCAGGGGGTTATTGGTCAGGGATATGAGTACATCCTCTACCGTATCCAGAGCCGTTCTGAGCTGGCCTATCAGGGCCGTGATCTGGGGAAGCTGAGTGGGCACAAAGTCTGCGGCCCTGGTCACATCATCCAGGACCAGGTTTGCCGATTTGAGGGCCAGAACCAGCTCGTCATAGATGGCGCCGTCCCGGTCAATCAGTTTGAGCAGCCCGCCGCTCTGGGTAAGCGCCGTATCCAGGGCGCCTCCCAGGCCGGTCACCACCGAGCGGAGGGACCTGAGCAGAGCAGCCAGTTCCGTGTCACCCGTACCGTCCAGGGCCCCGTCCAGAGATTCGGTGATACTGCCCAGATCCGCCACTACCTTGCCCAGGCCCGTCTCGCCGAGCCCCAGGATCGCGTTGTTCAGGTTCGGGACCAGTTCCCCGGTCAGTGCCGTGAGCAGTTTCTGGACACTGTTCAGGATCGCCGTAATGCCCTCGTCCCCTTCGGGAACTGTGGCCAGATGCCGGGCAATCAGGGCATCGGCGGCGGGAGTATGGAGCACCGGCAGCTCGGTATCCTCCTCCAGAACTTCCTGGGTATCGACCCCGGCATAGAAGACAAACTGATTACCCAGGCCGATGGGACTGACCCGGAGCTCTACAATGGAACCCCGGCGGACCAGGTAGGCGTATTCCCGGTAGATGGAAACCACCGCCTCCACCCGCTCGCCCCGTTCGTCCAGGCGATAGCTCTTGATCTTCCCAATAGGAATCCCCTTGTACTGGACCGCCATATTCTCGCCCAGGCCGGCGGCGCTCTCAAAATAGGCCCGGTAACCGGCGTCCCGGACAAACCAGCGCTGGTGGCTCCCCAGGACAAAGACCACTACAATCACCGCCACCACGGCAATAATCGCGAGAACCCCCACTATCTGATCCGCATAACGTATTCTAAATTTCATTCTGTAGTAACTCTGCCGCTTTTTATCATTATAACACAATCCGCCAAACTTTGTATCAGGGAAAGGTCGTGGCTCACAAAAAGAATCGTATTTCCCCGGTTTTTGAAGTCCTCCACCACGCGGACCAGCCGCCGCGCCGCGTCATCGTCCAGAGAAGCGGTCCATTCATCCAAAAAAAGGAGACTGGGCCTGCAAAGCAGCGCCCGGGCAAAGCCGATGAGCTTCTGCTCCCCCGCCGAAAGGGCCGCCGGCCGGAGGTCCAGGGTCCGGGTGTAACCCACCTCGGCCAGGGTCTCTTTGATCCGGAAGAGTCGTTCCCGGTGACTCATCTGGGGGAAGTGGAGTTGCAGGGGCAGATTCAGGTTCTGTTCCAGGCTCTGATTCGACCAGAGGGCCGTATCCTGGAACACAAAGGCCGATTCCCGCCGGAATTCCAGGTTTTCCGCCCGGCTCATCAGGGAAAGGTCCCGGCCCCGGTAAAAAACCTGCCCGGAATCGGGGGTCAGGAGCCCGGCGGAAAGCTTGAGTACCGTACTCTTGCCGCTCCCCGAGGGGCCTGTCAGGGCCGTGGCCCTTCCCGGTGCGTAGGCGATGGAGGCCTCACTGACGAGGGTCCCGGCCCGGGTGGAAAAGCTCAGCTTTTTGAGCTCAAGAAGCGCTTGCATTGATAGCAGCCTCGAAACGCCTGTAATAACGCATTTTTGCCTCCAATTCTCGCAAAGCCCGGCACGCTCCTAGGCCAGTACCATATAATAGAGCACGGAAAGGACGATATCCGCCACGATGAAGAGCCCCATGGAGCTTCCCACCGCCTTAAGCCCCGCCACCGGAACCTCCGTACTGGCCCGTTCCACCGAAAACCCCTGGTAGATCGCCACGGTAGAGATAATCATCCCAAAAACGACGCTCTTGATCAGGCTGATGCCGATATCCCATCCCTTAAGGCTGTCCAGGAGATTGCCAAAGTAGACCGCCGCCGGCATGGGGTTAAAGAGCTGGGCCGCCAGATAGGAGGCCCCCAGGCCGAAGATCGAAAAGTAGATATTCAGCAGGAAGACACTAATAGTAACCCCCAAAAAACGGGGCACCCCCAGGTGTTCGATAGGATCAATGCCCACCGAGATATAGGCCTCGGCCTCGTGGGAGATCACGATCCCCGCTACCTCGGTGGCTATGGCCGTAGCCGACCGGGCGCTGATAATAAAGGCCACGAAAAGGGGCCCGAATTCCCGGGTAACAAGCGCGATGAGCACCGGATAGATGAGCTTTTCCTGAGAAAATCCCGCCAGGAGAGGCATGGCCACCACATTGACCACCGTACCGATCCCCAGGGCCAGCAGGGAAGAGAGTCCCAAGGCTTCCACAAAGGTAAAGAGGATCTGCATCACCAGGATTTTCCGCGAGACCTGGCCCCGGATCACAAAATAATGGCAGCCCTTAATCAGCCGGATAAAAAAACCAAAAGGATAAAGGCCAGGCATAGGGGCTCCACTTCCCACAGGGAACTAATTAACTTGTCCGGTAAACCGCTTGTATGTCTTGATCTCTTCCCGCAGCCGTGCCGCGAGTTCTGCCCGTGGTACCCGTACCTGCTCCATGGAGTCCCGAAAGCGCAGAGTTACCGTACCGTCGGTCTTGCTGTCGTAGTCGATGGTGACGCAGAAGGG